>JAILPF010000427.1 GCA_024699575.1 Acetatifactor sp.
AAGGCATGATTCGGTGTGATTCCGAAGCCGACAGTATAGTCTGGATGAAAGAAGATGATGATGCGCAAGCTGTGTGTTTGTTTATGGTGTTGATTGCTCTGAAATGTGATACATTTCAGAGCTTTTTTATGCTCGGCCTGCGAGAAAAGAATGCCCTGAGTCTGATGACCCGGGGCATTTTTGTCGGCACAGGAAGTCAGAACGTATAGGAAACAATAACAAGAAGGTGAGCGATATGACAGATGAACAGTATATGAAACAGGCCCTTGAACTGGCAGAGAGAGGGTGCGGGTACACCTCCCCCAATCCTATGGTGGGAGCCGTGATTGTAAAAGAAAACCGGATTATCGGAGAAGGATGGCATAAAAAATATGGGGAACTTCATGCAGAGCGAGAGGCTCTTGCAGACTGCAAGGAGAATCCTGAGGGAGCAACCATGTATGTAACCTTAGAACCCTGTTGCCATCAGGGAAAACAGCCACCATGTACTGAGGCGATTTTAGAGGCAGGAATCAGGAGAGTAGTGGTGGGGTCCGGGGATCCAAATCCACTCGTAAGTGGAAAAGGGATTCAGATTTTGAGGGAACATGGCTTGGAGGTGACGGAGCATGTAATGGAGGAAGAATGTAACCGACTGAATGAGATTTTTCTTCATTACATGAGAACCAAAACACCCTTTGTCACAATGAAATATGCGATGACAATGGATGGAAAAATTGCGACAAAGGCAGGGCTGTCCAAATGGATTACCTCCGAAACTGCGAGGAACCATGTGCAGACACAGAGGCATAAACACTCTGCAATCATGGTGGGGATTGGGACAGTTCTTGCGGATGACCCGATGTTAACCTGCCGTATGCCGAATGGAAAGAACCCAATCCGGATTATCTGTGACACAAATCTGCATACACCATTCCACTCCAGAATTGTGGAGACGGCAAAAGATGTGAGGACAATCCTGGCAACTTCCTGCACTGACGGGGAAAGGATAAAACAATACAGGCAGTGTGGATGTGAGATATTACAGCTGGAACGAAAGGAGAATCACATTGATTTGCGACAGCTGATGAAAAGGCTTGGTGAGGAAAAAATCGACAGTATTCTGCTTGAGGGAGGGGGCACTCTTAACTGGAGTGCTTTGAAAAGCGGGATTGTGCAGAAGATTCAAGCTTATATTGCTCCGAAACTGTTTGGGGGATTGGATGCAAAATCACCTGTTGCAGGAGAGGGAATCCTGAGAGTGGAGAATGCTGTCAAGCTGGGAAACAGCCGCATGATTCGTCTGGGGGATGATTATCTGATAGAGAGTGAGGTGCTTTGAGGTGTTTACCGGAATCATTGAAGAAGTAGGAACAGTTAAAAAGATTCTAAGGGGAAGGCAATCGATTGTGGTGACTGTTCAGGGGGGAAAGGTATTGGAAGGAACAAAGATTGGTGACAGTATTGCAGTCAACGGAATATGTCTGACGGTTACCGGATTACAGGATGGATGTTTTAGCGCAGATGTTATGCCGGAGACTATGCAGAGAACTTCCCTGACCGGATTATCTGCGGGAAGTCATGTGAATCTGGAACGGGCGTTGGCGGCAGATGGAAGATTCGGTGGGCACATCGTCAGCGGACATGTGGATGGCGTGGGAAAGATACTCAGAGTCCAACCGAATGACAATGCAGTGATATACACGATACAGACGAAACCGGAACTGATGCGCTATATGGTGGAAAAAGGTTCCATCACAATAGATGGTGCCAGCCTGACACTCACAATGGTAGGAAGAAATTATTTCAGTGTATCGCTGATTCCCCACACGGTGGCACAGACGGTTTTTCGGGAGAGAAAGGAGGGGGACCTGGTCAATCTGGAGACGGATCTGTTTGGAAAGTATGTGGAACGTCTGTTGACGGAACAGAGTGTAAATTACGGCAAGAGAGAATTGACGAAAGACTTTTTGCTACAGCATGGTTTTTAAGGAGGAGTATAAAAGATGGCAGAATTTCATACAGTGCAGGAGGCATTAGAAGATTTAAAACAAGGCAAAATTATTCTGGTGACAGATGATGCGGACCGGGAGAACGAGGGAGATTTTATCTGTTCAGCGGAGCTTGCTACAGACCAGACCATCAATTTCATGGCAAAATACGGGCGCGGCTTAATCTGCATGCCGATGTCAAAACAGTATGTGGAGAAATTGAAGATTCCACAGATGGTTACTAACAATACGGATAATCATGAGACTGCTTTTACGGTGTCAATCGACCACATTTCCACGACAACAGGAATTTCCGCGGCAGAGAGAGCGGTTACGGCCCGTGCCTGCGTGGCAGAGGATGCCAGACCGGAGGATTTCCGAAGACCCGGGCACATGTTCCCTTTGCTTGCCAGAAAAAACGGTGTGCTGGAAAGACCCGGGCATACGGAGGCTACGGTGGACTTATGTCGTCTGGCAGGCTTAAAGGAGTGTGGACTTTGCTGCGAAATCATGGGGGAGGACGGAACCATGTTACGCACTCCGCAACTGCTGGAGCTGGCTGCAAAATGGGGAATCAAAATGATTACCATTGAAGATCTGATTGCTTACAGAAAGATACATGATTGCCTGGTGGAGCAGGTCGCTGCCGTAAATATGCCCACTAAATACGGAGAGTTTAGAGCCTATGGATTTGTGAACCGGTTGAATGGTGAGCATCATGTGGCGCTGGTAAAAGGGGAAATCGGAAACGGAGAAAATGTATTGTGCAGAGTGCATTCCGAATGTCTGACCGGGGATACCTTTGGATCTCTCCGATGCGACTGTGGACAACAGTTTGCCGCAGCTATGACACAGATTGAGCAGGAGGGCAGAGGTATTCTTTTATACATGCGGCAGGAGGGCCGTGGAATCGGGCTTATGAATAAGCTGCGCGCTTATGAGCTTCAGGAGCAGGGGATGGACACTCTGGAGGCCAATCTTGCTTTGGGGTTTCAGGGGGATGAGAGGGAGTATTATATCGGAGCACAGATTCTGCGGGAGCTTGGTGTCAAGAACTTAAGACTTTTAACCAACAATCCGGATAAAATCTATCAGCTTTCGGAATTTGGTCTGGAGATAAAAGAACGTGTACCGTTACAGATGCGTCCTACTGAATATGATTTGTTTTATCTGAAGACAAAGCAACAGAGAATGGGACATCTGGTAAAATATGAACCATAAAGGAGAGAAGAAAATGAGAACATTTGAGGGAAAATTAGTTGCAGAGAATATGAAAGTTGCTGTTGTGGCAGCGAGATTTAATGAGTTTATCACAGCAAAATTATTGAGTGGTGCCATGGATGGACTTATCAGACACGGTGTGGAAGAGGAGGATGTTCATGTGGCATGGGTTCCGGGAGCTTTTGAGATTCCGCTGGCAGCAGCCAAGATGGCAAAGAGCGGTAAATACGATGCAGTTATTTGTCTGGGGGCAGTAATCCGCGGCGCCACCAGTCATTATGACTATGTGTGCAATGAAGTCTCCAAAGGCATTGCAAATGTTTCCGTGGAATGCGGGGTACCTATCATGTTTGGTGTGCTCACAACAGATAACATCGAGCAGGCTGTGGAGAGAGCCGGTACAAAGGCAGGTAATAAAGGATATGATTGCGCTGTTGGTGCCATCGAGATGGTGAATCTGCTTCGTGCGCTTAGCTAACT
>JAILPF010000490.1 GCA_024699575.1 Acetatifactor sp.
GGATGGCTAAAAATTGACGATACAAATATTGATTACCCTGTCATGCAGACATCGGACAATGAATATTATCTGAATCACAATATCAATCAGGAGTCTGATAAAAACGGTTCCATATTTATGGACAAGGATTGTGATGTGATACGGGGCAGTACAAACTATATTTTGTATGGGCATCATATGAGAAGCGGTCAGATGTTTGGCAAGCTGGATAAGTATGAGGATGAGGATTATTATGAAAAACATCCGTTCATACGGTTTGATACGATATATGAAAAAGGCACTTATCAGGTGATGTATGTATTTCGCTCAAGGGTTTTCAGCGAGGAAGAAATTACATTTAAATATTATCAGTTCATTGAGGCAGGCAGTCAGCAGGAGTTTGATTCCAATATGCAGGAAATGCAGGCATTGTCCCTGTATGATACAGGAGTGACAGCCCAGTACGGAGATCATTTGCTGACATTATCAACCTGTGATTATCAAGAGACTAATGGACGTTTTGTGGTGGTAGCAAAACGCATTGACTAAGGAGGAATAGATAGCCATGGCTAAGGGAGTAAAACGAGGGAAGAGAAGACTGAAAAAGCAGGTAAGGAAAACCTTAGGTGCTTTGTTTTTAGCGTCTGCCATCGGTGTGGCTGCAATCCCTACCAATTCTATCAATGGCGGAACTGCACAGGCAGCTGACGAGGGACAGAGAAAAGATAAAATGTATCTGGACATCAAAAGGACTACTCCTGCTGATCCCAATAAGCCTCACAGTAATGTGCCATATATTCAAGATACAGCGAATACAACTATCTATACGACCGGTGATGGATGGTTTCAGTTTGCATATGTTTCTAAAAACGGAAGTCAGACCGATGCCGAGGAAAAATATGCAATTATTTTAGGCTTCAGTCATGATGGCGCATTGCCGGGCGGCGTATTGACGATTCCGGATGCCGTTGATGCGTATCTCCAATATAATGACAATCAGGGCTCCGGAACAGGTTATGTCGCGGTTGGTAAAGCAGGAAATTACCTGTTCTATCGTGCCGACACTCCTACATTGGACTCTCGTACATCCGTAAGTGGCGGCGATGCCGGTCCGACGTACCACCCGGCAGATGAATACGAGGGATGGGTGGAAAACTTACCGGATACGGTCGATGAAAACGGAAACATCGTAAAAAATTATAAATATCATCATTATACATTTAATCCATGCTATTACGCCAATATTGGCGCATGGAATGATTTTGCTGTGAGTGAGTTGTACTATTATGCAACCAGCGATTTCAAACCGGATAACAATACGAAACCTACTTTGATTGGAGATGATCAGGCTCATCAGCGAATTACTGATGCGAGTGTAGTATATATCGGCAATCAGTATCTCTCGGCAGATGCAGGTGGATGGAAGATTGCGGGTGACATTTCAACATCGACTTCCGCTGCCAGCGGTGGTGCGAGTGCGCCGTCTACAAAAGGTATTTTTGCCAATAATGGTAACATTACTACTCTGATAACCGGAGAAAACCTATCCGGTATCGGCGATTATGCATTCTATGGATGTACGGGTTTGAGAGAGTTCAAGTTTGAGAATGGTTTGAACTCTATCGGAAATCATGCGTTTGATATGTGTACCAGTCTGACTACAATCACGCTCCCGGAAGCATGTAATCTGCAGGATATCGGGGCATATGCTTTTAAGGATTGTAGTGCGCTTGCAAACTTTACTGTGCCGATTAACGTAAGAAAAATTTGTGACGGTGCTTTTCAGAATTGTAATCACTTGACTACTTTGGATTTAACCGGTGGAAATTATGTCTCCGCTACGTTACAGAATATAGGAAATTATGTCTTTGAAAATTGCTCGTCACTTCAAAGTCTCACATTCCCTGAACGATATACAGAAACATTGGAAATCAGTGAATTCAGTGGATGTAGATCTTTGAATCATATTACAACGAACAATACGATGATTCAGTTTGTTGATTCCACAGAGGCGGTTTCCGGTTCTGCATTCAAAGACTTTAAAATCATCTCCGAGAATTCGGAAGATAAAACATTTATCTCTCAGTTGAATGATGATATCAGAGAACATTTTTATTTCGAAGGCATGGATTTAAGTTCTGCTGATCATGGTAATGTTCATGAGATGTGTACGGACAGAAAGATTGCATTTAAATATCTGGGACAGGATATTTATGAGGTGACTATTACCGATAATACTACCGGTGCAGGTGGTAAGATTACCTATCAGGTTAATTCAGGCAACACCTTGTTGTCCTCCAATATTAATGTATCGGATGGACCTGTTAAAGTTCTTGAATTTCCCAAATACATCGGTCCATATCATATTTCTAAAATAAATGATGGAACATTCCGCGATAAATGTACCATTGAGAAGGTTACAATTCCCGAATCCATCGAAGCAATCGGAGCAGAGGCGTTTAAAGGTTGTCATAATTTAGCGACAGTTTTATTTGAGTCAGACAGTGTGGCGATTGGAACGGATGCGTTTAAAACACAGGATACAGGTGTACATACCTGTGGTATTTCAAGTAATATAGAACTTGCTAATCCGGACGACAATACTCCCAAGGTGCCGCTTACTTTTGTTGGACCTATTTCAGAAACGTCCACTCCTTTCAAATATGCTATGAGTTATGATGGGCGTTATAATAATGGAAGTCAGAAGGAAAGCTTTATTAAATATTACAGTGGCTTCCCGACTAATTTGACTGTGGAATATGTTTATGATAGCGATCCTACAACAGGAAAAGCGGAGCTGGTGGACTTCCCGTCTCTAATGGATTTGAACTCAAAATACGGTTCAACATCCAGTTTGCCTTATATGACGGACGAGTATCGAAATGCTGCATCCACGGCATTGTCGCTTTACCAGACTTCTCCGCAGTCACTGACGGAATTCCAGAAAGCATTCATTGATTCCGCCTTGAATCCGACCATTCCCACCGGTGTTGACTCTGTGAAAGATGGATTGTTCCAGGCACGACCGGATGTCAAAACAGTGAATATTTATGGCATGGATGAGATTGAGACAGAAGACTTTAAAGGATGCGATAAAATTGAGGAAGTGCATGTATATGGTAATGCCGCTCTGATAGAAGCAGAAGCCTTTAAAGATTGTACCGGCCTTACCAAGGTGGAACTTGGTGGAACAACAGCGTCTCTGGGGGATAAAGCTTTTTCGGGCTGTACTTCGTTAAGCAATGTCTATATTTCATCAGACCTTTCGTCGATGGGTATTGCACCGTTTATTGATTGTGATAAGCTTTCCGGCATTCAATTTGAGGATACCGTACATTTTTCCTGCGAAAATTCTATTTTGTTTAAAATGATGGATGGTCAAAAGGTTGCGATAATCGAGTGCCTGAAAGGTAAAAGCACTCCAAGTGTTCTCAGTGGTGAAGTGCCAGGTACAGTGACAGATGTTATGGAGTCTGCATTTGAAAATACAAATATTAAGACGGTTGATTTTTCCGAAAGCAATATTATACGTATTCCGACAGATACATTTAAAAATACTGCTTTGCTCAACAGTGTTAAGTTGCCTAAAACTTTAAAGAGTATTGCAGCATATTCGTTTAAAGACAGTGGATTATATCAGCTGAATATACCCAGTGGAACCACACAGCTTGCCACAGATGCTTTAAATGGAAGAATAAGCAACAATAATACACAATTATTCGTCTATACACCTACGGACGGTTTGGCTTACGATTATGTATTAAACAATAAGACCGCCCAAAATCTGGAATGGCAGGAGTACCAAGAACCTGAGATTTATGAAGTTTTGTTCTACATTTGGTCTCCGGAACAATCTAACCATGTGCTGGCTGATACCAGGAAGGTTGAGGAGGGGAATACCATAACCAGCGGCAGCCTGACAGACCCGTATGGTGGTATTGAA
Source organism: Acetatifactor sp. (assembly GCA_024699575.1). Classification (GTDB taxonomy): domain Bacteria; phylum Bacillota; class Clostridia; order Lachnospirales; family Lachnospiraceae; genus Acetatifactor. Next base: position 3,923 of record JAILPF010000490.1, read on the forward strand.
GAAGACCAGTTTACTTATGAAGGACAAAGCGGTTATATCTTCCAGTATTGGGAGGACCAGAGTGCCACCAGTAAGCTGAAATTGGAGGGTAGACCCCGCCCTACGAAGAATTATGACAATTTGGAATCTGAACTTACTGTTACCTGCGATTATTCTTTTAGGGCACATTATGAGGAAAAAGGTTCCATTACGTATACAGTCAATTTCTATGATGAAGATGGGCAGACTCTGTTGAAGGGTCCTATCGTTGTAGAAGAAGGAGCTGATGCCTCGAAAGAAGCTCCAAGAGATCCGGTAAAAGAGAATGCTGCTGACGGTACAAGATATGCCTTTATCGGATGGGATACCGGAATTTATGATTTGACCAATGTAACAAACGATATCAATGCAATTGCAAAATATCAGGCATTTGATGGTTATATTGTCCGTTTTATCGATTGGGACATGTCAACAATCCTGAGTAAACAGACTGTGAAACCGGGAGAGGCTGCAGTTACCCCTGTAAGCCCTGCCAGAAACGGATATAAATTTACCGGCTGGTCCAGAACGGATTATTCTTCCGTCAATGAAGACATGGATATCTATGCTATGTATGAAATTAATCCGGAAACTGTTACCGGTGTGACACATATTGTGAATTTCTATGATTCGGACGGTACATTGTTGAACACCCAGAAGGTTGTGGACGGAGAAGATGCTATTCCTATTCAGACACCTACCAAGGAGGGTTATACCTTTGTGGAATGGCTTCCTTCCATCAAGAATATTACAAAGGATACGGACACTTATGCCCGGTATGAGAAAAATTCCGATGATTCCGGGAACGGCTCCAATAATGGTTCCGACAACGGTTCGAATAATGGTTCGAATAATGGTTCGAATAATGGTTCCAACAATGGTTCGAACAATAGCGGCACAACCAGTAAGACCTACCAGTTAACAGTTGTTAACGGAAGCGGTTCCGGAAGCTATGTTGCCGGTTCTCAACCGATTATCGTATGTAATGAACCTGCTGCAAATCAGGAATTTGACAAGTGGACGATTGCGCCCACGGATACCAAAATTGCAAGTACTGTGCTAACGGCTACTGTGATTACGATGCCTGAAAAGGATGTAACGGTTACAGCACATTATAAGGCAAAGACTAAGACAACCACAGTGACAGGAAGCGGAAATTCTTCTTCCGGAAACAGCGGAAATAAGGGTGGTATTGCAACAGGTACAGTGAAGAATAACGGTACCACGGTTGTAATTGATAAGAACGGTCTGTCTAATACCGGTGTGGTATCCGCAACTGTAAATGGCTCCTCCGATAATTTTACCATTAAAATTACCGAGAGCAGTTCAGCTACAGAAGCAATTCTCAGAGCTCTTATGAATGAATACGGCAGTGATTTGGAAGGAATCAAATATTTCCCGATGGATATCAGTCTTTATGATTCGACGGGTACGAATAAGATTACAGATACCACAGGCTTGTCTATCAGCATTACTTTACCGCTTCCGGATTCGTTGATTGAGTATGCGGGGAACAATAAGGTTGCAGGTGTGGTAAATGATAAGCTTGATAAACTGGGCGCGAAATTTACTACTATATCAGGAGTGAAATGTGTAACCTTTACAGCGGAGCATTTTTCACCCTATGTAATTTATGTTGATATTAACAACTTGTCAGCCGGTGTTATCAGTGATGATACACCCAAGACGGGAGATATTCATCCGAAGTGGTTCTTGTCACTGGGGCTTGCAAGTATCTCTATAGTTCTCTTTATGAAGAAGGACAAGAAAACTCTTCGTAAAGTAAGAGCATAAGGTAACGGGAGCAGGAAAGGCTATGAGAGGAAAGAGAAAATTCGCAGGAATTTTATTACTTATCTTATCGATTATAATTGTGCAGCTTCCGGTTTCGAAGGCAGATGCGAAGACATCTGCCTCCGATTTTATTGTCCAGAGTGGAAAGTTAATTAAATATCAGGGAAGCAGCTCGAATGTTACAATCCCTGATTCTGTTGATACCGTTGGAAAAAGTGCTTTTGAGAACAACTCAAAAGTGGAACATGTAGTGATTCCGAAGAGCGTTAAACGTATAGAAGCATATGCATTCTGGAACTGTACCAATTTAACAAACGTATCTGTCGGCTCAGGAATGATGGAAATCTCTGACTTTGCGTTTGCAAACTGTCACGGGCTAACTCAAATGGTTCTTCCCGACAATATTAAGTATATTGGAATTGATGCTTTTCAGGATTGTGTGAATTTAACAGATATTACGATTCCTCCCGAGACAATTGACATACATGAG
>JAILPF010000536.1 GCA_024699575.1 Acetatifactor sp.
TTCAAAACAACAACAGAAGCATGCTTATTATCCAGAAGATATTTCTGAATCAGTTGTTCAAAGTATCCTTCTTCCACTTTTTCCCGCAGTTTTCGAAAAGTTTCATTTGCTTCAATATGAATGAAAGGTTTGGTATCATCATACAGCCAACTGTCCATAACCTGAAGTCCATACATAAGTCCCTTGGGATAAGACCCGAAATCCGCTTCACGATATTTGAATTCATAATAATTCAAACCTGCAAGAAGTGATTTTTTGTCAAAACCTTCTGACACAAGCTTCTCAAGCACACTGCGAATAGTATTTAAAAAAGCTTCCTCTTTATCCACAGAGGCCCCTTTCGACACAATGCTGAAATATGGCTGTTTAATACCATTCTCGTAGATACTGTAAACATCCTTTCCGATGCCCGCATCCACAAGTGCCTGTTTAAGGGGTGCACCCGGAGCTGAGCAGAGAGCATAATCCAGAATTTGAAATGCCACATACAATTCTCTGTCCAGACTGTCTCCCACGGAATAATTCAAGGACAAGAATGTGTTTTCCTCCACATTTTCTCCTTCACCAATAGGATACTCTCTCACTACGCGTCGAATCCTGTCAAACGCCTTTTGACTGGTTATTTCTGAATCCACCTGAATCTGTTCATAGGAAGACAGATACTTTTCATCGATAAATTTAAGTTTCTCCACCATATCCATGTTGCCGTATAAATAGATATAACTGTTACTTGGATGATAGTATGTTCGATGAAAGTCCAGAAACTGTTCATAGGTTAACTCAGGGATAACATCCGGATCTCCACCGGACTCAAAACCATATGTGGTGTCAGGATACAAAGAATTCATCATCTCGCGTTCCAGTACATCATCCGGCGAGGAAAATGCTCCTTTCATTTCATTGTAAACAACACCGTTGATTTTTAATTCCTCTTTTTCGCCCTCGAGTTCATAATGCCAGCCTTCCTGACGGAATATAGCCTCCTTATCGTAAATATTGGGATAAAAAACTGCATCAAGATATACATGCATCAGGTTTTGAAAATCCTTATCATTGCAACTTGCAACAGGATAAACCGTTTTATCCGGATACGTCATAGCATTCAGGAAAGTGTTCAAGGAACCTTTCACCAGTTCTACAAACGGGTCTTTGACAGGAAATTCTCTGGAACCGCATAGAACAGAATGTTCCATGATATGAGCAATGCCCGTGGAATCCTTCGGAGTTGTCCGAAAGCCGATATAGAACACCTTGTTGTCATCATCATTCTGTACCAACGCCACTTTCGCACCGGTCTTTTTATGTCTGCACAGATATGTGACACTGTTGATATCCGGGATTTCTCTTTTTTCTATTACTTCATACGTTGATAATTCTTCAATTTTCATGCATTTTACCTTTCTTGCTTATTCAATCTACTTACATTCCGAGAAGAGACAGCTTGCTGACCATTAATTCCTGCACAACAACACCTTTTTTCTGTTTTTCGGCGAAATTCATCTCTGCCAGCTTTTTTACCGATACATTCTGCGTTGTGTACATCTTTTTTGCTTTGCCGAGCAGACTTCTTTTCTCTTCAATAATGTTAATCTTGACTTTTGCCTTTAACTGTTCATAAAGTTTTACCAAAAAACTGTCCGGTTCAAGATAATACAAATGGCTTTCCAGGCTGTCCTGCGCATCCGCTTTGGGCATAATATCCCTCTCCACAAGAAGTCTTAATTTAAAAGGGATTTCCTCGGCATCTAAAATCTCCCCCAGAGAGTATTTAGCGCCAATATATATGGTAGTCACATCCTGTATACAATATTTATTTGGTTCATATAATGTTTTTTGTTTGTCTTCCATCTCCGAGCGTCCTTATCACTCTAAATATTCAATCTGATTTCCGCTCATTCTGACTGCATCCTGAATTGCCTTAACGCTCATGCCACTCTCTTGTGCAAGCTCCTGCACAGTGACTTTCCGATGTAACTCTTCCGCTAAAGCTTTTGCCGCATCCTGAACTTTGTTCACCTTATCGACTACTTTCCGGTCTTTTTTTTCGTCTTCAGCATTTTCCGCAATAAACTCTTCCATAGCATCCATAATCATTTTGCCGAGCATCCCTTGAGCTTCCTGAGGCTTTTCCAGGCTCCCGAGCATCGTACTTCCAAGTGCCAGCGCAACATTTCCTTCCCCAATCAAATCTTCAAGGAAAACTCCCTGTCCCGCATACAATTTTGCAATCTCTACAACATCTTTCAGAAATATTTCAACAATCTTACCTTGTGCATCAGCTTCCCCTGCCATTGCAGCAATGGTATATGCCTCAATCTGCCCCTGCCCATACACCGGCATCTCCTCGAGTTCATCCAGATATTCCTGCAGATAATCTTTTTCCTCATCCGAGAGGTATTCATCCAAATCAACAGGTTCGCCAATACCGACTTTATGTTTAACCAGATAATCAAACACCATCTGAAGTTGGTCATTGTCAAGTTCAAGAGGCGCAAACATTTCCTGCACCTGTTCCTCACTCACACAGTTTCCCTGTTCTTTTGCTAATTTTCTGACGGACTCCAATGTCGTCGCAAAAAGTTGTTCTTTATTCATTCTTAAAATTTTACTCCTTACTTAAAATGCTCATGTGTAAACAAATGATATTGGCAGAACTCGTAATTACCATTACATTTAGAACAGAATCTAAACTCCAGTTCCGGATCGTCCTCCTCTGTCCGTCCGCATATTGCACACTTATGTCTGGTGATATTTCTGCTGTTTCTGACTTGTTGTCTAAACTCTGCTCTTCTCTTAACCTGCTTCGGATTTAAATGCATCATATTCTTTGTGCTGAGATAGAACAATGCCACATTCAAAAGGGATGCCGCAATCGCAAACTTGGTAAAAAGCCCGCCCGCAAACATGGAATACAAAAGTAACACCAGATCAAGAATTCCCATCCATTTCACCTTAACCGGAATTACAAACATCAAAAGGACCTGTACATCCGGGTAAGTAATCGCAAAAGCAAGAAAGATGGACATACTGATATAGTAGGTGCTGAATGCCCATGAGTTCATATAAAACTGTAATGCAATTACGGATTCCTCCAAATCAGGGGCAAGCATATAAACAGCCAGACAAATAAAGCTTGCCAATATTGTTAAAAGCATTCCGCCAAACAAAAAAACATTATAGCGGAAAGTCCCCCATGTTCTCTCAAGCGCAGTTCCGATACTGTAATAAAAATATAAGGTAATCAATGTAAGCAGGCTAAAGCCTCCGGGTGGAACTAAAACCCACGTAATCAATCGCCAAACCTGTCCGTGAATAATCTGATAAGGATCAAGTGTCAAATACGTCAAAAGAGCAGGTGCCATATACTCTAAAATATATCCGATAACATAACAAAGTATCAAAAAAATAGTCACATTGGGGATTGCAAACTTCCCAAATTTTCTTTCCAGTTTATTCCAGTTCATTTCTCATTAATCCTTCCTAACCTTCTAGACAGATGAATTTTCTAAAATCTGTCAGAATATATTCTAACATTCCAATCTTCATAAGTAAACAAAGCAATTAATTTTTCATAGTTTTTTGAAAAATTTTATAACTCGCGGTTCCTCTTATTCATTGCATTTTAGCGATTTCTGTCGTATAATACCAAAGAATGTCATATTTTATATTATAAATAAGAAAGGCGTGGTTATTCACATGAGTTTATTGGCCAGACAAGCTACCCTTGGTATTGATATAGGTTCCACTACCGTTAAAATAGCAATTTTGGATGAGGAGCATCACATTTTATTTTCCAATTACATGCGGCATTACGCCAACATCCGCGAGACACTTGCCGCATTACTCAGGCAGGCATACGAAGCCCTTGGAGACGTGACACTGCATCCTATGATAACAGGTTCCGGTGGATTGACCCTGGCGAACCATCTTGGCGTACCATTTACCCAAGAGGTTATTGCTGTTGCAACATCTCTTCAGGAGTTCGCCCCAAAAACAGATGTTGCAATTGAACTCGGTGGAGAAGATGCCAAAATTATCTATTTTGAAGATGGCAATGTCGAGCAACGAATGAATGGAATCTGTGCCGGTGGAACCGGCTCCTTCATCGATCAGATGGCCTCTCTTCTCCAGACCGATGCTGCCGGTCTAAATGAATACGCAAAAGACTATCACTCTTTATATGATATAGCTGCACGATGTGGTGTATTTGCCAAGACAGATATTCAACCCTTGATTAATGAGGGTGCCACCAAAGAAGATTTGTCAGCTTCCATTTTTCAGGCGGTTGTAAATCAGACAATCAGTGGTCTGGCCTGTGGCAAACCCATACGTGGGCATGTGGCTTTTTTGGGAGGTCCGCTCCACTTTTTATCTGAATTAAAGGAAGCATTCATCCGCACATTGAAGCTGGATGAGGAGCACATTATTGACACGGAGCATTCTCACCTCTTTGCGGCCATTGGTTCTGCACTAAACGCCAAAAGCGACGTTACATATACAATGAAAGAAATGGTGGATAAGCTTTCTGTCGATATCAAGATGGAATTTGAAGTAGAAAGAATGGAACCTCTCTTTGCAACAAAAGAGGATTATCAGGTCTTCCTTGCACGCCATCAAAAACATCATGTGGCTGCGAGCGACTTATCTGCTTATCAAGGAAATGCATATCTCGGAATTGATGCCGGTTCCACAACAACCAAAATTGCTTTGGTCGGAGAAGATGGTTCACTGCTATACTCTTTCTACAGCAGCAATGACGGCAGTCCGCTCCTTACTGCAATTCGCTCTATAAAAGAAATATACTCTCTCCTACCCGAGGGTGTTAAAATTGTACGTTCCTGCTCTACCGGTTACGGCGAGGCCCTTCTAAAAGCAGCTCTATTGCTGGATGACGGAGAGGTTGAAACCGTTGCACATTATTATGCCGCTGCTTTTTTCAATCCTGACGTAGATTGCATTCTTGACATCGGCGGACAGGACATGAAATGTATTAAGATCAAAAATCAGACCGTTGACAGTGTCCAACTCAATGAAGCATGTTCTTCCGGATGCGGTTCTTTTATTGAAACTTTCGCAAAATCCTTAAATTACAGTGTACAGGACTTTGCAAAGACTGCTCTTTTTGCCAAACATCCCATTGACCTTGGAACCAGATGCACTGTCTTTATGAATTCCAAAGTAAAACAAGCTCAAAAAGAAGGAGCCTCTGTTGCGGATATTTCTGCCGGTCTGGCATATTCCGTAATTAAAAACGCACTGTTTAAGGTAATAAAAGTATCTGATGCATCTGAACTCGGCTCCAATATTGTTGTTCAGGGCGGAACTTTCTATAATGATGCTGTTTTGAGAAGCTTCGAGAAAATAGCAGGCTGCGAAGCTATCAGACCGGACATTGCCGGAATAATGGGTGCTTTCGGTGCTGCCCTGATAGCCCGGGAACGATACGAGGAAGGCAGCCAGACAACAATGCTTTCTTTTGATCAGATTTGTAATCTTAAGTTTGAGACCAGTATGGCAAAATGCCGTGGATGCACAAACAGCTGTCGTCTGACCATCAACAAGTTTTCCGGTGGACGTCAGTTTATTTCCGGCAACCGTTGCGAGCGAGGCATCGGTGGACAGAAGAATGCCAACAACGTGCCTAACTTATATGAATATAAGCTTAATCGCCTGTTTTCCTATCCGTCACTTGAAGCCGATCAGGCTAAAAGAGGTATCGTAGGTATCCCCAGAGTTCTGAATATGTACGAGAACTATCCATTCTGGCATACCTTCTTTACAGAGTTGGGATATCGTGTTGTGCTCTCCCCAAGTTCCAACCGTAAAATTTATGAGCTTGGAATTGAGTCAATCCCCAGCGAATCCGAATGTTATCCTGCCAAGCTGGCACACGGACATGTAATGTGGCTTATTAAGCAGGGAATTAAATTTATTTTTTATCCTGCTCTGTTTTATGAGCGCGATGAAATCGAAGGAGCCGGCAATCACTACAACTGTCCGATTGTCACCTCTTATTCAGAAAACATAAAAAACAATGTTGAGGAATTACAGTCGGAAGGTGTTCTTTTCCGCAATCCTTTCCTCTCCTTCAAAAGTCTGGAGACGGTTACGGATGCGTTGAAAAAAGAATTTAAGGATATTCCTTCCTCTGAGATTACCAACGCCTGCAAAAAAGCCTGGGAAGAGCAGCAAAACGCCCGTACCGATTTGCAGAAAAAAGGGGAAGAAGTATTAAACTATCTGAAGGAAACCGGAAAGCGTGGCATTGTTTTGGCCGGAAGACCTTACCACGTGGACCCGGAAATCAATCACGGTATCCCGGAGCTTATTACATCCTTTGGGCTGGCTGTTCTGACAGAGGATTCCATCTCTCACTTAGGACATCCTGATCGTCCATTGATTGTCTCAGATCAATGGATGTATCATTCGAGACTATACGCAGCCGCAAGTTATGTACGCACTGTCGACAATCTGGATTTGATACAGTTAAATTCCTTTGGATGCGGTCTGGACGCAGTGACAACCGATCAGGTAAATGATATCCTGTCCGGCTCAGATAAGATTTATACCTGTCTAAAGATCGATGAAGTGAACAACCTCGGTGCCGCCAGAATCCGCGTACGTTCTCTTCTGTCAGCAATACGTGTCCGCGAACGGATGCACAAGCAGCGTACTATTCGTTCCACTTTGTACACTAAAGTACCATTTACTGAGGATATGCGGAAAG
>JAILPF010000539.1 GCA_024699575.1 Acetatifactor sp.
ATACACTTCCATTTATTGGTCTCGAGCCCTTCCGTTGTGGAAGAAATCAGTGGATTCGGGGAAGTTCCAAGTGACATAATAACAGTATCCAATTCCATCACAAACTCAGAATCCTTTATTTCAACTGGACGTCTTCTTCCCGAGGCATCCGGCTCTCCAAGTTCCATTTTGATACATTTCATTCCGGTTACCCATCCTTTTTCATCTGCAAGAATTTCAACCGGATTGGTCAACAAATCAAAAATGATACCTTCTTCCTTTGCATGATGAACTTCTTCCACTCTGGCAGGAAGTTCCTCCTCACTTCGTCTGTAGACAATGTGTACTTCAGCACCCAGCCTCAATGCTGTTCTTGCAGCGTCCATAGCCACATTACCGCCACCGACAACTGCTACCTTTTTACCACGCATAATCGGGGTATTCGACTCAGAATTGAATGCCTTCATCAGGTTACTTCTAGTCAAATATTCGTTTGCTGAGAAAACACCGTTGGAGTTTTCTCCGGGAATTCCCATAAACTTGGGAAGTCCTGCTCCGGAACCGATGAACACAGCATCAAATCCTTCTTCATCAATCAATTGATCGATTTTTATTGATTTACCAACAACAACGTTTGTCTCAATTTTAACACCGAGCGATTTAACATTTTCAATTTCCTTTGCAACCACAGCAGTTTTCGGCAGACGGAATTCAGGTATACCATATACAAGCACACCCCCGGCTTCATGCAGAGCCTCAAAAATGGTCACGTCATATCCCATCTTAGCCAAGTCACCTGCACAGGTAAGACCTGCAGGTCCGGAACCGATTACCGCTATTTTTTTACCGTTTTTCTTAGAAGCAGCCACCGGTTTGATTCCATTTTCTCTTGCCCAGTCAGCGACAAAGCGCTCAAGCTTACCGATAGAAATAGGCTCCCCTTTTATTCCACGAATACATTTTCCTTCGCACTGACTCTCCTGAGGGCATACACGACCGCACACAGCAGGAAGTGCACTGGACTCACTGATAATCTGATATGCTTTTTCAATATTTCCCTCTTTTACCTGCTCAATAAAACCGGGAATGTTAATTGAGACAGGGCACCCTTTCATACACTGTGCATTTTTACAATTAATGCATCTGCCGGCCTCTTCCATAGCCTCTTCCAGATTGTATCCCAAACATACTTCATCAAAATTAGTTGCTCGCACTTTACTATCCTGCTCTCTGACAGGAACTCTCTTTAATACGTCCATCACAATCTCCTTTATTATAATTATCCGATTATTTCAGTAAAATCAGCAGTTACCGCATCCACCATGATGGGTATCGCCTTCCTCAAGTTTAAGAACGGCACGGCCTTCCTGTGTCTTGTATAATGTCTGTCTTCTCATAGCCTCATCAAAATTAACAAGATGTCCATCAAACTCAGGGCCATCAACGCATGCAAATTTAACCTGGTCTCCAACTGTAACACGGCAGGCACCACACATTCCTGTTCCATCAACCATAATAGGATTTAGACTTACAACAGTAGGGAGATTTAATTCCTTGGTCAATAAGCACACAAATTTCATCATAATCATCGGTCCAATTGCTATACAAACATCATACTTGTTCCCCTCAGCAACTAAATCCTTGATAACCTGAGTTACCATACCACTTCTTCCATATGAGCCGTCATCTGTTGTAATATACAGATTTCCTGCAACGGCCTTCATCATATCTTCCAGAATAAGTAAATCTTTATTTTTGGCGCCAACGATAACATCAGCTGCAATTCCATGCTCATGCAGCCATTTTACCTGAGGATACACAGGTGCAGTTCCAACGCCTCCGGCAACAAACAAAATCTTTTTCTTTTTTAAAGATTCCAAATCTTCCTCAACAAGTTCTGACGGACGACCCAGAGGACCCACAAAATCATGGAACGAATCCCCTTCCTTCAATTCAGACATCATCATTGTCCCGGCGCCCACTGCCTGAAAGCATATGGTAACCAATCCCTTTTCTCTGTCATAATCACAGATAGTGAGCGGGATACGCTCTCCCTCATCATCCATTCGGACAATTACAAACTGTCCGGGCAGACAAGAACCAGCAACCCTTGGTGCTTCAACATCCATCAAATAGATGTTGGTTGTCAGTGTTTCTTTTTTTACAATTTTATACATAATCCACCTCTCCTCAGCCTCTATCAGGCTATTCTTCTATATCAACTAATGTATAGTTGTTTTTTTCATCAGCAAGTAACTTATATATTTTACCGTCATAGACGTTTACGGCAAACTGATTACCTGTTTTGGAAAGATTCCCATCACCATCCTGATAAATCTCAGCAATAACGTAGAAATCAGAAACCTTTAATATATTAGCAACATATTGATATTGAAATAAATATTTTGCATCCGTTTCATTAAAATGGCCGGATTCATCATTTATCTTACCACATTGCACAGAATATGCAATCACATCCTCAACAGCTTGCTGAGTTGTATATTCAGTATTTAACACAAGATTATATACCCGTTCAACGACTTCACTGGTTCTGGTCCCATCGCTTCTGATAAATTTATAATGCGATTTACCAAGAGGCATATGTATCGGTCCCATGTATACATTTGAAGAAAATGTGGGATCTGTTCCATCGGTTGTATAGTAAATCTCGCCATCTTCTTCGTTTTCATCCACTTCAATGAAAATTGGAAATTCATAGTCTCCACTGACTGTATTTACCTCCGGACTTGGAAGTATTTCAATCTTGACATGGTAATCGGCCGATGCAATTTCACTGGCTATTCCATTTTCATTGACAAAAAATGCCGTAATAGTGTAATCACCATCATCCAGAATAATAGGTGCCGTATACTGCAGGCTGTTTTCATCCGGCTGTGTTCCATCTAAAGTATAATAAATCTTGCCGTTACCATAGGCAGTCAATTTTACCGGTAAAACCTCTGAGTAAAAGCCACTGTGCACACTGAATTCCGGCGGTAGAGACACATATGCCTGATAATTCCTGATAATATCGTCATTGCCGCTTGTCAAAAGAAGTTCATTGATACTTTTGTAATCCTCTCTTGCACGATATATCGCAATTAATTTACCATATGCACTCTCTATCTGTTCTGATGTTGCATAAGAATCATTTACAATTTCCCGAAGCAAGTACTCATATTCTATTTTATTGTTTTCCTGAAAATAGACATCAGCTAAGGAAAATTCAATATCAACAGCGGCTTCTCCGGTTGTTAATTCAAGCGCTCTCGAGTATGCTTGAGCAGCCTGTTTAAATTTTCCTTCACTTACATATTTTTGGGCTTTTTTTATCTGATAGTCTGTCGAATGATCCAGAAATAAGAATATACCTCCGACAGAAATCACTATAAGAGACAAAACACCTAAAATAACAAATATCACATTTAAAATGATATGAATGGAAGCGGACGATTTAGCGGAAGGAGCATCAACCCGTGACTCATTGATATCTTCCATGATGCCGTTAATTGTCTCTTCAAGATTTAGCTCAATCTCCGGTTCAAAATCCGGTACTATATGTATATCTTCACCGCATTGCTCACAATATAAGGAACCCTGCGGAATCTCTGCATTGCATTTTGGACATTGCATCCTCAAAGATCCTCCCTATGACCTGTTGTGTCGATGTTTTATTGTCTCATTTCAACTGCCTCAACACAATTATTCATCAGCATCGCGATTGTCATAGGTCCAACCCCTCCAGGAACCGGAGTGATAGCAGCGCATTTTGGATAAACACTTTCAAAATCTACATCTCCGCAAAGTTTATTCTGTGCATCGCGATGAATTCCAACATCAATTACTACAGCACCGTCTTTTACATACTCTGCGTTTATCATTTTAGGCTTGCCAACTGCAACAATTAAAATATCAGCACGCTTTGTAACCTCTTTTAAATCTTTTGTCCGACTGTGTGCAACAGTAACTGTACCGTTCTCACGAAGTAATAAAAGGGACATCGGTTTACCGACAATATTACTTCTTCCAACTACCACGCATTCTTTTCCAGAAATCTCAATATTTGACCTCTTTAAGAGCTGAATCACACCTGCCGGTGTGCAGGAAACAAACCCTTTTTTGCCAATGCACAAAGCACCAACATTCATAGGATGGAAACCATCCACGTCTTTCGATGCTGCAATCGCATTAATTACTTTATCTTCATTAATCTGTTCAGGAAGCGGAAGCTGTACCAAAATACCGTGCACATCTTCTCTCTCATTTAATTCATCAATTAAATCAAGTAATTCCTTTTCCTTTGTCTCCTGCGGCAATTCATATGCCAAAGAACGAATCCCGGTATATGCGCATGCTTTCTTTTTATTGCCAACATATACACTGGACGCCGGGTCATCACCAACCTGAATCACCGCAAGTGTAACTTCGATTCCCTTACTTTTCAGTTCCGCAACTTTATCCCTCACTTCATCTTTAATTTGTGCGGATATCATTTTCCCGTCAATAACCTGTGCCATTTTACTCACCTCATAAAGCAATAAATTAGTATAATCCAGTTATGAGCCCATCCTCATTCACATCAATTCCA
>JAILPF010000523.1 GCA_024699575.1 Acetatifactor sp.
AGTATACGACTATTTGCAATATATAGAAGAAGCAGGTATTTGTGATATGGTATCCAGATATGATATAAGGGGAAAAAGAGTGCTGGCACATGAAGAAAAGGCATATGTATGTGATTTGGGGTTTTTTCATCTGAAAAAAAATCGTATTAAAGAAGAGTATAATTATATAATTGAAACTATTTGCTACAATGAATTGATTGCCAGAGGATATCATGTGTATGTAGGAAAAACTTATCGGGGTGAAGTGGATTTTATTGCGGAGCGAGGAACGAAAAAATGCTATTTTCAGGCAACTTATCTTTTGAGCAATGAAACAGTGGAAGAGCGAGAGTTTGGGGCATATAAAGGGATTGAGGACAATTATCCGAAATATGTAATATCCATGGATCCGATTACAGTTTCCAGAGATGGAATTATTCACAAAAATTTAGTAGATTTTTTATTAGAAGATGAAAAGGACTTGAAATAACATGACAAAAGATTTGACAAACGGAAACCCAAGAAAACTTTTATGGCAGTTTACCCTGCCGATGTTTATCAGTGTAATATTTCAACAGCTTTACAGCATTGCAGACAGTGCGATTGCGGGGCGGTTTGCAGGTGAAGATGCGCTGGCGGCAGTCGGAGCATCCTATCCCATCACCATGATTTTTATGGCGATTGCCTTTGGATGCAACATTGGTTGCTCGGTAGTGATTTCACAGTCCTTTGGTGGAAAACGTTACAAGGAAGTAAAAACTGCGATTTTTACAACACTTATTTCTGCAACGATAATATCGGTTGCATTGACCGGTATCGGACTTGTTGCAACACAGGGCTTGATGCGGCTGATAAAGACGCCGGAGAATATTTTTGCCAACGGTGCCTTGTATCTTCGGATTTATATCCTTGGTTTTTTGTTTCTGTTCTTATACAATACGGCAACCGGTATCTTTACCTCTTTGGGAGATTCCAAAACGCCGTTGTATTTTCTGATAGGTTCCTCGCTTGGCAATATTGCGCTTGATTATTGGTTTGTGGCAAAGCTTCATTTAGGCGTTGCCGGTGTTGCGTGGGCAACATTTTTAGCGCAGGGAATTGCCTGTATTCTGGCATTAATTACGCTTGTGGGACGAGTAAAAAAGATTCCGACGGAAGGGAAAATTAGGATATTTTCATGGAAAATGTTACAACGGATTGGCACGATTGCGATACCAAGTATTTTGCAACAGAGCTTTGTATCTGTCGGTAATATTTTAGTGCAGAGCCTGATTAATTCCTTTGGTTCATCCGTCATTGCCGGCTACTCTGCGGCAATTAAGTTAAATACTTTTGCGATTACAAGCTTTGCAACTCTGGGAAATGGTATTTCAAACTATAGTGCGCAAAATATCGGTGCAGAAAAAATTGACCGTGTCAGAGAAGGTAGAAAAATTGGTATACAAATGGGCTTGGTATTGGCTCTTCCGTTTTTATTTGCTTATTTCGGATTTGGCATGACATTTCTTGGACTTTTTATGAAAGCAGATAGTGTGCTGGCAATGAAGACCGGACAGCAGTTTTTGCGAATTGTTTCACCGTTTTATCTGGCGATTGTAATAAAACTGGTACTGGACGGCATGATGCGAGGTGCCGGAGCAATGAAGGAATTTATGATTACAACCTTTGCAGACCTGATTTTGCGCGTGATTTTGGCATTCTTTCTGTCGGGCTTCTTTCAGGAACTCGGCATCTGGTTGTCGTGGCCGGTTGGCTGGGTAGTGGCATCAGGACTTTCCGTATACTTTGGTCAGCGGCTTTTGCAACGGTTGGGAAAAGGAGCACCGGAATGAGACAGAAGCTAAGAAAATATCTTTATGTGGGGATAGTTGTACTGGTATTTTTGCTGTGCTATGGTGTGCAGCAGGGAGCAGCTACAACGCAACGTTTTGCTCCGATACAACAATCGGAGCAATTACAGAAGGCAGAACAATTACAGAAAACAGAACAAATACAGCAGTCAGAGCAAGCCCCGGAGCAAAAGCAAGCACTGAAAACAGGGCAAATGCAAGAGTTAGAGAGAGCACCACAGTCGGCAAAATCACCGAAAGAACAACCGCAGGAGCTTTCTCTGGTTATGGTTGGGGACATTCTGCTACATACCCGTGTGGAAGAAAGTGCGAAACGAAGCAATGGTTCCTACAATTTTTCTGCCATTTTTTCGCATGTTAAGAAAGAAATTCGGGCAACCGACCTTGCGTTAGTGAATCAGGAAGTGATTCTTGGCGGGAAAAAACTGGGAGTTTCCGGGTATCCGGCGTTTAATGCACCCTATGAGATTGGCGATGCTTTGGCAAAAGCCGGCTTTGATGTTGTCTGTCATGCCACAAATCATGCATTAGACAAAAGAAAACAGGGGATTTTAAACTGTCTTGATTTCTGGCGGAAAAATTACCCTGAGATGGCGGTGCTTGGAATTTATGACAATAAAAAAGCGTCAGAAAAGATATATTATTACAAACAAAATGGCATTCGGGTTGCAATATTAAATTATACGTACGGAACCAATGGCATTTCCATGCCAAAAGATATGCCGTATGCCGTCAGTCTGCTGGAAAAAGAAAAGGTCAAAAAAGACTTGAAAAAAGCTCGTAAAAAAGCGGATTTTGTGATTATGTGTCCGCACTGGGGAACGGAGTATTCCCTGACACCGGATAAGAATCAAAAGGCGTGGGTACAGCTTTTTCTGGAAAATGGCGTGGATTTGGTGCTGGGAACGCATCCACATGTGATAGAACCGATTACGTGGGTGAAAGACAAAGCCAGCGGAAGAAAAATGTTAGTGTATTATTCTTTGGGAAACTTTGTGAACTGGACGTCCGGAACCGGAAAAGGAGTGGCAAACCGTATGGTGGGCGGCATGGCAAAAGTGACGATAAAACGCAAAGAAAATGGTAAGGTGGCAATTTCTGACTGGGGAATAGAGCCGTTGGTATGCCATGTGACGCAGGGGCCAGATGGCGTTACGGTTTATCCGCTTAGCAAGTACACAAAGAAGCTGGCACAAAAGAATGAGATTCGGAAACAGGATAAAAATTTTTCTTTGGAATATTGTGAAAAATTGTGTCGTGAGGTCTGGGG
>JAILPF010000003.1 GCA_024699575.1 Acetatifactor sp.
GGTCCAAGACCACTGAATTTCCTGGCATGCAATGCGCCCATTAAACAACTTTACAATCTGGGTGTTGAGATTGAAGAAAATTCAGAGCTTGATTTGTTTGAAGCATTTCAAAAGCATGCAGGGGACGAGAGAATCCCGGCCAAAGTCAAAGAAATGGAAGAGGAGCTGGGAGCAGGTAATCAGAAGCCGGAGATATTGCCAAAGCTTGCCCAGTATGAGCTGACATTGCTTGATTGGATTGATGAGCATAGAGGATATCGTAAATATGTGACAATCGCCGGAAAATGCTGGCCTGCATTCCAGACTCAGTTTGGATTTGTGCCCTGTTATGTCAACAGCCGTCTGACCGGTATGGGAATTCCGGTATCCTGTGAGGTGGATATTTACGGTGCATTGAGTGAGTTTATCGGTACCTGTGTAAGTGAAGATATCGTGACTTTGCTGGATATTAATAATACAGTCCCTGGGGATATGTTTGAAGAATCCATCAAAGGCAAGTTTGATTATAAAATCAATGATACATTCATGGCTTTTCATTGTGGAAACACCAACGCCAAGAAGCTAACCTCCTGTAACATGAAGTATCAGATGATTATGGCAAGGAACCTTCCGGAGGAAGTAACCCAGGGAACTCTGGAAGGGGATATCCTGCCGGGAGATATTACCTTCTATCGTTTGCAGTCTACCGCAGACAATAAGCTTCGTGCGTATATTGCTCAGGGAGAGGTGCTTCCTGTTGCAACCCGCTCCTTTGGAGGTATCGGAGTGTTTGCGATTCCTGAGATGGGCAGATTCTATCGCCATGTGCTGATCGAGAAGAATTTCCCCCATCATGGAGCTGTGGCTTTCGGTCATTTTGGAAAAGCGCTGTATGAGGTATTCAAATACATTGGTGTGCCGGTGGAGGATTTGAATTTCAATCAGCCCAAGGGAATGATGTATCCTACAGAGAATCCTTTCGCATAGGTAGAGGTAATTTATGAAATTTGAAATCAGAGATCAGTTTTATTTGAATGGGAATCCATTTCAGATTATTTCCGGAGCAATCCATTATTTTCGGATTGTTCCGGAGTACTGGCAGGACCGGTTGGAAAAATTAAAGGCTATGGGATGCAATACTGTGGAGACATACATTCCATGGAATTTACATGAACCGAAAAAAGGGGAATACCATTTTGAGGGAATGCTGGATATTGTTCATTTTGTAAAGCTGGCACAAGAGTTGGGGCTGTATGTGATATTACGCCCCTCTCCTTATATATGTGCGGAGTGGGAGTTTGGCGGTCTGCCGGGCTGGCTTTTGGCAGAGGATGGCATGAAGTATCGGATTTCCTATGAGCCGTTTTTAAGACATGTCGGAGACTACTACCGGGAGCTTATGCCTCGAATCGCTCCATTGCAGGTGGACTTTGGCGGACCGGTCATTCTGATGCAGGTGGAAAATGAATACGGCTATTATGCGACGGACAGAAATTATCTGGAGCAGATGAAAGAGATGATGCTTGAGGGAGGAATTGTGGTTCCTCTGGTGACATCGGACGGCCCCTTTCATGAAAGTCTCAATGCAGGAACCATAGAAGGAGTACTCCCTACCGGGAATTTCGGATCCAGGACAGAGGAACGTTTTCAGACTTTGCGGGAATACACTAAGGGTGGTCCGCTCATGTGTACGGAGTTCTGGGTGGGCTGGTTTGACCATTGGGGCAACGGCGGACATATGAAAGGAAATCTGGAAGAGTCGGTACAGGATTTAGATAAGATGCTGGAGCTTGGACATGTGAATATTTACATGTTTGAGGGAGGCACTAACTTTGGATTTATGAATGGCTCAAACTATTATGACGAGCTGACGCCGGATGTTACCTCGTATGACTATGATGCGGTGCTTACCGAGGACGGACAGATTACAGAAAAGTATCTGCGCTACCGGGAAGTGATTGCAAAGTATCGGGAGATTCCCAAGGTGGCATTTACCACGGACATTAGAAGAAAAGCTTATGGCTCTTTAAAAGTGAAAGAGAAGGTGAGCTTATCTGCGGTACTGGAGGAAATCAGTACCCCCGTGGAAAGTGTAACTCCGATATCCATGGAAAGACTTGGGCAGAATTACGGATATATTCTGTATCGTTCTACGCTGGATACGGAAGAAAAACTGGAGAAAATCAGACTGTGGAAAGCCAATGACAGGGCTCACATTTTTGTGGACTCAGAACCGGTAGCAACCTTGTATGACAGGGAGCTTTTATCGGAAAAGGAATTGAATGTCTCTATAAAAAAAGGAGCGTTGCTTGATATTCTTGTGGAAAATATGGGAAGAGTCAATTTTGGGCCGCTTCTGGAGAATCAACGAAAAGGAATTGATCAGTGCGTGCAGATTAATGGCCA
>JAILPF010000029.1 GCA_024699575.1 Acetatifactor sp.
ATCTTGACCCGTTCTATTACAAGCCGTATCCATCTACTCAGAAATCAGATGATGAAGACCCAGATGGGAATTATCAAAAAGGTGGAAGGCACAGAATATTATAATGATGAAATAGGACAACTAATCAGAAGATACAATGAAATGGTTGGAAAAGTAGAGGAACTGATGCAGGAGCAGTATGTCCTTGGTCAGGAAAAGACAGGTGCTGAGCTAAAAGCGTTGCAGTCCCAGATTAACCCTCATTTTTTATATAATACATTGGATATGATTAACTGGATGGCTCAAAAAAATGAGACAGAGAATATCAGGGATGTTGTGCAGGCAATGTCAAAATTTTACAGGCTTACCTTAAGTAAAGGAAAGGATATTGTCTCCATCGGCGATGAAATCAAGATGTGTGAAGCATATATGGAAATCCAGAAGAGACGTTATCGGGGAAAAATTCTTTATGAGGTTGAGGTGGATGAAGAAATTGAAAAATATCTGATTCCAAAGATTACCCTTCAACCCTTTCTGGAGAACGCAATTGTGCATGGTATTAATGAAAAAGAGGATGCGCGTGGTGTTGTGATTCTAAATGGGTGGATGGAAGATGGAAGAATTACGCTGAGTGTGACAGATGACGGAACGGGGATGAAGGAAAATGAAACGAAAAAAACACATTCGGGAAGTCATTATGGGCTGGATAATATTTCAAAACGACTGGAGCTTTTCTATGGTGAAAAGATACCTGTTCTGGTGGAAAGTTCGATGGGTGTGGGAACCTGTGTTGTGATTAATATACCGATACGATTGGAAGAATGAGAAGGTGGTAGAAATGTCAATGGGAATAACTAGAATTAAAATATTGGCTGTGCTGGGGGCATTGGCTATAGGATTCAGTGGGTGTGGTGAATCGGATGCCCAAGATGATGATACCGTGAACAACGAACCGATAGTGAATTTGAAGGCAATTATACTGGGAGAACCTCCGGAGGAAGGTATGGAGGATATTTATCGTGAATTGGACAATTTGACAATTCCGGAATTGAATTGTACATTACGTTTTGAATATATACCATGGGGGGATGAGAGAAAACAGCTGAATATTGCTGCTGCTTCCGGAGAATATGATTTTATTCCGGAAGGTGTTTTTTCGGACTACAGAGTGCTGGTATCCAAAAACGCATTTTTGAATCTGAATCAATATTTATACCTGGTGCCTGAACTGGTGGAGCATTATGAAAGTTATCTGGATAATGCGCTGGAGAACTGTGAAATCAACGGTGGTCTTTATGGTATTCCACAGTTCACCATCGGGATACAAAATGCGGATGAGGGCTTCTTTTACAGAGAGGATTTGCGAAAAGAATGGGGACTGGATGCAGTAACAGACTTGGAAACGATGGAAGCCTATTTATATCGGGCAAAGGAGGAAGAGGCGTATAAGGATAAACCACTGATTACTGACAATCGTATTTGGACCAGTTTGTGGCTGCTGTTGACGGAGGGGAACTATTTAGAGATTGATAGTATGCAGGAGACGCCATTTGTAGTGGTGAGGGCAGAGGAACCGGATGTAGTTCTCAGCCGCATGGAAACACCGGAGTTTAAGGAAGTTATCAGATACATCAGAAAATGGCAGGAGGATGGAATTCTGGAGTCCAATATGCTTGCCTTGTCGGATAACGAGGGCGAGAGAGGTAAAAGTTTATTGTTGGCGAATCAGAAGCCCTGTGAGACGAACGCCCCCTTTTGGTCTGTGACATCGAAATTTATCCCAAGCTTGTATATAGAACATCCTGAATGGGAATTCGGTTTTTTTTCCTACTCTCGGAATAATACCTATTGGTTTGAATCATCACTTGCTGATGCATCGGTCATTTCCATTTCATCTAAGACAAAAGCACCGGAAACAGCGATAAAGCTTCTAGCCAAAATACATACAGATCATCGCTACTATGATTTACTTAAATATGGAGTGGAAGGAATTCATTATCAGTTGGTGGAAGGAAAAGTGGATTATAGCAATGCGGGTGATAACAGATTCGGATGGACACCGATATCAGATGTTCTTCTGGCATATGATGATCTCCCAATCAATACTACATGGTATGAAAATGTGGAGAAACCATATACAGACTGGAAGCTGGAGATTGGCAGAGTTGCCGTGAGGGATCCTTTGGATGATTTTTCCCTGGATGTAAGTAATTTGGACCAAGTGTTAAGTGATATGGAACAAGTGAGGATAACATCTTTTCAACCGATTTTATGTGGTTACCAAGAAGATTATGAACAGGCTCTTGAGGAAGCAAATGAAGCCCTGTATGAGGCTGGATTCCAAGAGTACCTTGACGAAATACAAAGACAGATATCAAAAAACAGCACTCCCTAAAAGAGTGCTGCTTTTTTGATGAAAATCTGCTAGAAATCTAGTTTTTTTTGCCTTATTTTTATCCTTCTATAGAGGTAAAGTATAGTAGATATGGAATATCCCTAAGTCTCATTGGGGGGATGGAAAGGAAGGTAAATATGAAGGGAGTTAAGACATTTCTTAACAAACGGGCAGTGGCTGCAATAGCAGCGGCTGCAATGGTGGCACAATGCATGTTTTCGCCGCTTGCTGTGCAGACGGTACATGCAGACACCACAGAACAAACAATTGAAAGTCTGGTGAAGTCGTACACTCCGACAATCACCCAAACGACCAACGTTAGCAGCGGTTTTGTGCATCCCGGAGTGGGAATGACCAAAGATCTGTTAGACAATGTACAGAGCCAGGTCAGAAACGGTGTGGAACCATGGAAAACCTACTTTGAGGATATGCTGGCATCAGCGGCGGCTTCAAAGACCCCGGAGATTAAATTGACGAATCCGTCGGGAACGGTTTACAATTCTGCCGGAACAAACGGTTTATTCCGTACAGATGCGCTGACTGCATATACGCAGGCGGTTCTGTACTATGTAACAGGGGACAATGTATACAGAAAAAATGCACTGAATATCATTCGTGCATGGTCCCAGCTTGATCCTACAAAATATGCATATTTTACGGATGCCTGCATTCATGTGGGAATCCCCATGAACAGAATGTGCATTGCAGCGGAAATTATCCGATATTCCTCGTATGAGGTGACGGAAGGATATACTGACGCAGACCTTAACTGGACAGAGGATGAGATTACGGCTTTCATAAACAACCTGGTATCTCCGGCGGTAAATACTTTTATGTCCAGCCGGGATGAGTTTATGAATCAGCACCTGTATACCACAATCGGTGCCATGTCGGCTTACCTGTTTATGGACGATGCGGAGGGCTATGCTAAGACGGTAGAGTGGTTTACCGTAAATAAAGATGGTGCCAATCCGGGATTTAACGGTTCTATTGAACGATTGTTCCGCAAGACGACTACCATTGATGAGGTGGGCGGAACAGAAGGTACAGGTACTCCTTTGAGAGATGCCGGATACGATATGGATTATGTTATCCAGCACGTGGAGATGGGACGTGACCAGGCACATGGCTGTGGTGACCTCACCAACGCGGCGATCCTTTCACGTATGATGTTGGGTCAGGGAACGAAGGTGGATCCAGTGAACGGAACGGTTTCTACTGCTGCAGATGCAGTGACCTGTTATGAATTTTTGGATGACAGAATTCTGGAAGCTGCTGACTTCTTCTTCAAGTATATGTTGGGATATGATGCAACATGGGTACCGGTTCCTTATTCCATTCGTGATACGGATGGAGATGGGGATAAGGAAATTGTAGATTTCTACAGAGAATATTCACCCCAGTACAGAGGTCGTTATCAGACCATCAACTTCTGGGATCTTTATTCTTACTATACCTATGTGGATCACAGTAAAAACCTTCAGCAGGACTATCCATATTTTTATGAAGGCTTCATGAAAAAAATGCCATCCAACTACATTTGGAATGGCGATATGGGTATCAACTGGGATAACGTGGACGGCGGAGGAGATTTCTGGTTGTTCCTTCCCGCAGAGGCAGCAGCAGATTCTGACACTCTGTGGCTTGCAGAGGAACAGAATGATTATCAGGTACAGGTGGAGACTCGTGGCTCCATGGTGGATAATCAGGAGGCAATGACAGTTTCGGAAGATGCCGGAACGAAGTATGTACACTTCACACGGTCTGCAGCTGAGAGTAAGCTCGCAATACATAGCGGCGGTGTAGGTAGTCAGACCATAGCTTTTCGGATTCGTACGGATGGAGTGGCAAAGCTTTCATTGAGCAATGGAGTCAAGGGATGTATTAATCTTCCCAACACCAATGGCGAATGGCAGTATGTGACTTTCACCAGAAATGACAGTGAAGGTTTTGGCGATTTGTATTATGTCATTGTATCTGACATTGCAGGCTCTTATGTGGATATTGATTCTATTGATATCAAACCGACTCAGAGGAACGCAGCCAGAACAGTGGATGTATTAAATTTTGTTGATGGAAATGAAGATTTGGAACTGGTGTCCTTTGCCGGTGCTCCCATCAGCCTGAATTTTGCAGCAACTGATAATGTTGCAGGTTCTACAATCAGTTATAGTGGAATCCAATTACCTGAGGGCGCAAGTGTAAACTCGGCTACAGGTGCCTTTAACTGGACTCCGTCAGCGGCAAATACATACAGCTTCTATATTTGCGCAAAAGCAAACGATACAGAACTTGTGAAAAAAGTGACCGTGGTAGTGGTCGCAGACAGAGAGGCTGCGATTGCAAATGCGATTGCAGGCTATGATGAGAATGAAATCTACATCAGCGCAACGAAAGAAAACTTTTTAACAGTTTTGGATGAGACCAGAGCAATGGTTGGAACTGCCACAGATGAGGCGTTTGCAGCACAGTTAAATCGTTTGAATACTGCATGTAAAGAACTGGCTCTTGTCTCTCCGATTCTTGCTCCGGATACAATGTCAGCCGGCGGTTCCTTGGATTACACCAAGATGGTAGCTTCTTCTACAACAGCAGAGCTACAGAATCTTGCGGATTCAGATGCATCCTTCTGTGGATATTATAGCGCCCTGACAGGAAGCGATGGTATGAAATATCATATTCTTGATTTTGGACCGGATTTCAGGGTGTCGCTGACCAAGGTTGGTTACAAAGCCCGTCTGGGATTCCCGGACAGACTGGCCGGTGTCCAGATTATGGGTTCCAATGATGGAGAAAACTGGACACAGCTGACAGTAAGTGAAGCAGAATATAATCAGGCATATCAAGAAGTAGATATTAAAACAGAAGAACAGAACAATAAATATCGTTACATTAAGATTTACAAAGCCCACAACTATCCGGAAGCTTTGCGCGGACAGAGCGGAAGTCTGTTGGAGTTTTCCGAGTTCCGTATGTGGGGTACCAGATATGAGATTGGCAATAAGATTGAAAGTATTTCCATGTCCAGCGATGAGGCTGTCAGCCAAAGAGTTAGGCTGGGTGATACTGTGAAGCTTTTTATCAGATCCAGAGAACCTCTTTCTGCTATTGAGGCTACCATTCAGGGAGTGAATGCAACTGTGGCTGAGGGCACAGAAGCAAACACCTATGTTGCCAGTGCAGTAATGACTTCCGGGTGTGATACGGGAGATGTAAGAATAACAGTGGATTATACCAAACAGAATGGCACTGCAGGTGAAAGATTCTACGGAACCACTGATGGCTCATCCCTGTTCCTGGTTAACTCGGATATTTACATTAACACAGCTATGCTTGCGGAAAATTTGACGGCATCCAACGGTTCCTGGGATGGAAGATTAAATCCGGAACAATGTGCGGCGCTTTTGTTTGATGGAAATGCTTCGACATTCAGCGATCTGAAAAATGCTACCGGAGATTATTATACGGTGGATTTTGGCGAAGGGGTAACAGTCGGCTTGAGCGAAGTAATGTTTATGCCCAGATCTACTGCGCAAAATCACGCAGACAGACTGAACGGTGCAATTGTATCCGGTTCCAACGATGGAGAAAACTGGACACAGATTACACCTGCAGTCAGTGGAGCAGTGATGAATCAGTGGACGCAGATAAAGGAAAATGTACTTTTG
>JAILPF010000081.1 GCA_024699575.1 Acetatifactor sp.
AGGTTATGACAAGGCTTGCCGCGGGTTATGAAGCGGCACTATATGGAGGACAGATAGAAATGTGCTTTGCAGCCGTGGGGGGTCAGGTACGACAGCATATTGCAGAAGGACAGTATCATTCTGCCCTGCGTATTGCCGGGAATTTCCGTAAAGCAGCTAAAGAAGCAGGGGCTGTACATCTCTTTGACAACATGAAAGCCTTTGAAACTTGGCTTTCACTTTATACAGGGCTGGGAGATGATATAAGGGAGTACATAAAAGAGACAGAACAATTATCTGCTTCTTTTGCGATTATTGACAGATATAGATGCATGGTAAGAGTCAGGTGCCTGATTGCAGAGAACAGACTGCCGGAAGCCATTGAACTTGCCAACTTTTTAGGTGTTTATTTTGAACGGTATGAAAGACATCTTTATGAGATGGAAAATGAACTGCAAAAAGGTATCATTTTATACCGTATGGGAGATGAGCATTATAAGGAGCATATAAAGAAGGCTCTTATAAAAGCATGTGAATATCATTTCATTCGGGTGATTTCGTTGGAGGGAGCGGCGCTGCTTCCATTGCTTCGCGAAATGGGGGAAGAAGAGATGCTTAATCAGATTGACGAAGATTTCCTGAAAGAAGTGCTGAGTGAAACAGAGAGGATATCCAATATCTATCCGGATTATATGAAATATATACCAAAAGAGGAAATTGTACTTACCAAAAGAGAATCGGAGATACTCTCCCTTCTTTGTGGTGGATATACAACCGAAGAAATTTGCGAAAAACTAGGACTGAAAGGCAATGCCTTAAAAAAGCACAATTATAATTTGTATAAGAAACTCGGCGTGGCAAGCAGAGCAGAGGCAGAGAGAAAAGCAGTAAAGTTGGGGCTTGTAATCCGCAGTTGAAAGGAAGAGGAAAATGAAATGGAAACAGGAAGTAACGTTGATAAAAGATAAAAAGACATTTATCCGTATGGCAGATAGGAAAAAAGAGGTTTTGGCAGAGGATTTGCTGATTGCAGACCTTATGGAAAAGGGAATCACGGATGATGACAGACTAATCCGTGAGGTGTCGGCTTATGAGGAAAATGATGAGATACAGGCGAAGTTTAGGCTGGCGCAGTTTGTGGAGGATTACGGAGATTTTCTTGAGGCTGCAGTACCGAGTAAGCTGTATGAATAAGAAAGCTATAAAAATGAGCATATTTTGAGAAAATATTTGTCAAATTTCAAGTTATTTGAGATAATGGTAAACGGAAAGATTTAAGTTATAAAAAACATAGGTTATACTATGAATAGATATAAAGGATTAAGAGGAGAAGTAAAAAATGGCAGATTGGGTAATTGTAGTTGACGATGATACATCTAATTTAAAAATGGCTGGTCACATTCTTAGCAAGGCGGCTATGCGCGTAACGGCATTAAAATCCGGGCAGGCACTGCTTGATTATTTAGAGGAAAATGGTTCACCGGACCTGATTCTTTTGGATATCAAGATGCCTGGCATGGATGGATTTGAAACCTTACAGAAGTTAAAAGCGCAGGATACCGCAGGTGAAGATGTACCGGTCATTTTTTTGACGGCAGATGAAAATGAAGAGTCTGAGACCAAAGGACTCTCTCTTGGTGCAGTGGATTTTATTAAAAAACCGTTTGTGCCAGAAGTGCTGACCTTGAGAGTGCGGCATATGATAGATTTAAATCATTTACAGAAAAATCTAGAGCGTGAGGTTAGTAAAAAGACGGAAGAAAATGAAAGATTGTTTATTCATGTCGTGCAGGCATTGGCAGAAGCAATTGATGCCAAGGATACCTACACAAATGGACATTCTGGGCGCGTGGCAGACTATACCAAAGAAATAGCAAAACGCTATGGTTATACGGGAAAGAAGCTTGCAGATATATACATGATGGGTCTTTTGCATGATGTAGGAAAAATAGGCATCCCGGATGCTATTATTAATAAGCCGGCAAAGTTGGAAGAAAGTGAATTTGTACTGATAAAGAATCATCCGGATTTAGGCTCTAAAATCCTGCAAAAAATTAAAGAGATGCCACACCTGATTAATGGTGCAAAATGGCATCATGAAAGATACGCAGGCGGTGGATATCCGGATGGACTGAAAGGGAAAGAAATTCCGGAGGAAGCAAGAAGTATTGCTTTTGCAGATGCTTATGATGCCATGACGAGCCGCAGAAGCTACCGGGAACCGCTTCCACAAAACGTTGTACGTGCGGAAATCGAAAAAGGAAGCGGAGTACAGTTTGATCCAAAGTTTGCTGATATTATGATTGCTATGATAGACGAAGATACGGAATACGAGATGAAGGAGAGGTAAATAATGGAGAAGCAGATGAAAAAAAATGAACTTTTTCAAGCATCCCATATGGTGATTTTGATAAGTTACACTATATTTTCTGTTATTTTAATTGGGGAAGCTTTACTTTTGTCTTGGGAAAAATGGGCATTGCTTTTGATTGGGTTTTCTCTGATCTCAAGCTGGATTTTACATATTGGACAGGTTATTCCGGAATATCAGCGAATATGGATTTATTCCATTCTTATGATGGGAACCTTTTTCTTTTATGGAATTCACGAAACAAGTGCTTTTGACCTTGCACCGGTGGTAATCGCTGTTATTATGATTTATACCATGACAGGACTAAAGGCGCTAATTACACTATGGCAAGTCACTTATTATGTTACTATTGGCTATGATATATTGCAGATATATTTTGGAGACGAAGGCTTTGACAGTCTGATTGTGACCCGAACACTGCTGCATCTGACACTTGTATTTATGTCAGGCTGGATTTCCAGAACGATTATTGACAAATGGGAAAAGGTGCTGGTAAAGTCACGGGAAGAAATTGAGATACTGACCGATGCAACGGACAGACTAAATGACTTTTTGGCAAATATATCCCATGAAATCCGTACTCCAATCAATGCGGTTATTGGTCTTACCGGCGTATGTATTGAAAAAGAGAAGGATGAAGAAATTAAAGCGAATATGCAGTCTGTAGCTGAAGCGGGAAAACGTGTAGCTGAGCAGATTAGTGATATTTTGGATTATTCCGAAATCGATATGGAAAAGGTGGCAGTAAACGGGGAAGATTACATGATAGATTCTTTGCTAAACGACCTTGTTGTGCAACTTTCACCATATAAAGCACCGGAACTGGAGCTGATTATTGATGTTGATCCGGAATTGCCAACGGCGATGCATGCTGATGTTACAAAGCTGAAAAAAGTACTGTGGCATTTGATTATGAACGGATTGAAATACACGAAAGAGGGTGGCGTTTATGTTCGCATTACCTCTATTCCGCAGGCGTACGGACTTAATCTTTGCATGGAAGTAAGGGATACCGGTATTGGAATGAGCGAAGAGGAAATGGAACATATTTTTGAACGTTTCTTCCAGGGAGATTCCGGGCGTACCCGTTCTACAAGCGGTTTAGGACTTGGAATGTCTGTTGTAAACGGTTTTGTAAAGGCTTTGAACGGCTTCTTAACCATAGAGAGTAAACTTGGCGAAGGGACCACCATTCGAATCAGTATACCGCAAACGATTGTCGATTCTTCAAAATGCATGGCGGTGAGCGAACCGGAAAACTTAAATCTTGGAGCTTATCTGCACTTTGAAAAATTTGAAAATCCACAGGTGCGTGAATTCTACAATGCTATGGTAAAAGACATTGTGCAGGGCTTAAAGGTGCGAATGCATCGGGTGGACAATATAGAAAATTTAAGAGCACTGTCACAGAATGTTCATTTTACCCATCTTTTTGTAGGAGAAGAAGAATACGAATCCGACATCGAATTTATAGAGAATATGGCGAAAAATACACTGGTTGTTGTGGTGGCTAATAATGATTTTAAACTGCCAAAAGGAAGCAGAGCGAGAATTATGCGCAAGCCATTTTACTGTTTCCCTGTTGTAAATGTCCTGAATAGTAGTGTTGATACGGGTAGAGAAGAAGAAGGAAGACTTTACTGTCGTGGCGCCAGAGCTCTGGTAGTAGATGATGAACCAATGAACTTACTGGTAGCAAACAACATATTCAGACAGTACGGAATGGTAGTTTCTACAGCAGCATCCGGAAGAGAAGCCATTGAAATGTGTAATAGTAATGAATATGACATTATTTTCATGGATCACATGATGCCGGAAATGGATGGTATTGAAACCATGAAGCGGATAAGAACAGACTTTGACCGTGATAAAAAGGATGTGCCGATTGTTGCACTTACGGCAAATGCTGTTAGTACGGCAAAAGAAATGTTCATCAAAGAAGGCTTTGATGGCTTTATCAGTAAACCAATTGAATTAATTGAAATGGAGCGTGTACTGAAAAAAGTACTGCCAAAATCCTTGTTATCCATAGAACGTATCGATAGTCAGCCTGAAAAAGAAGAGGCAGCACCAAAAAAGGCAGAGACGGAGTCAATTATGATAATGAGAGAAGAAAGAACGATTCC
>JAILPF010000088.1 GCA_024699575.1 Acetatifactor sp.
TGCCGATATCAACCCGGAGACCTATAATGTAGATCCGGCGTCTATCCGCAAATTGATTACACCGGCTACCAAGGCTGTGGTTGCGGTGGATTTTACCGGCCAGGCCGTGGAACTGGATGAAATCAGACAGATTTGTGAGGAACATAATCTGATTCTGATTGAGGATGCAGCACACTCCATCGGAACCAAATATAAGGGGAAACCGGTGGGAAGCATTGCGGATATGACCTGTTTTAGTTTTCATCCGGTTAAGACCATCACCGGAGGAGAAGGTGGAGCTATCATGACCAATGACGAGATGCTGTATCGCAGGTTGATGCGCCTGCGTACACATGGTATCACCAGAAATCAGGAGGAGATGGTACATCCTACAGATGCACTTTGGTACAATGAACAGGTGGAGCTTGGCTACAATTACCGTATGACAGATTTTCAGGCTGCAATGCTTATCAGTCAGCTGAAAAAGCTGTCCAGATTTTCCAATCGTAGAAAAGAGATTGCAAAAAAATATGACGAGGCTTTTGCCGGAGTTCCCGAGCTGTTTGTGCAGAAGGAAATTGCAGAGTCGGATACTACGAGACATTTATATATTATCCGTTTGATTCCGGAGAAATTAAACTGTGACAGAAGACAGTTCTTTGATGCTTTGAGAGCGGAGAATGTATGCCCACAGGTTCATTATCTTCCGGTTTACTGGCACTCCTATTATGAAAGTCTGGGATATAAAAAGGGAATTTGCCCTAACGCTGAAAAATTCTACGAGGAAGTGATGAGCATTCCACTGTATCCGTCTTTAACGGATGATGAGACAGATGATGTGATTCGTGCCGTAAAGAAAGTAGTTGCATATTATAGAAGATAACTTTGCGGAAATGAATACCCATGAGAGATATTTTAGTTGCAAAATCGGATAAATAGTGTATGATAGACATAGCGCGACAGCAAAAAAAAGCAAAAGAACGCAAGATAATACAAAATTTGTTCGATTGCAATCAAGAAAGGAATATCTATCATGGGTAAATATTTTGGAACCGATGGATTCCGTGGAGAGGCCAATGTGGTTCTGACAGCGGATCATGCGTACCGGATCGGCCGTTTTATCGGCTGGTATTACCAACAGGATAATCAAAAGGAAACTTGCAAGATCGTTATCGGAAAAGATACCAGACGGTCTTCCTATATGTTTGAATATGCTTTGGTGGCAGGACTGACTGCTTCCGGAGCGGATGCATATCTTTTACACGTGACCACTACACCCAGTGTGTCTTATGTGACAAGAACAGATGATTTTGACTGCGGAATTATGATTTCTGCAAGTCATAACCCATTTTTTGACAACGGAATCAAGCTGGTGAATTCCGCCGGCGAGAAAATGGATGAGGAGACTATTCTCAAGATAGAGGACTATCTGGATGGCAAGACAGGCGAAGTACCCTATGCCGAGGGAGAGAAAATCGGTCGCACCGTGGACTACGCGGCAGGTCGTAACCGTTACATCGGTTATCTGATTTCTCTGGCAACCCGTTCTTATGAGAATAAGAAGGTTGGTTTGGACTGTGCCAACGGAAGCTCCTGGATGATTGCCAAAAGCGTATTCGATGCGCTTGGTGCAAAGACTTATGTGATTAATAATCAGCCCAACGGAACCAATATCAATGTAGACTGCGGTTCCACTCATATCGAAGGGCTTCAGAAGTACGTTGTGGAAAACGGACTGGATGTGGGATTTGCATTTGACGGGGATTCCGACAGGTGTCTGTGTGTGGATGAAAAGGGTAATATTGTGGACGGCGATGCAATCATTTACATCTACGGTCGGTATCTGAAAGAGAGAGGCAAACTTGCCGGTAATAAGGTAGTTACCACAATTATGTCTAATTTTGGACTTTACAAGGCTCTGGACGCGGTTGGTATCGAATACGAGAAGACCGCAGTCGGTGACAAGTATGTCTATGAAAATATGTCTCAGAACGGTTATCGCTTAGGCGGTGAGCAGTCCGGACACATCATCTTTAAAAAGTATGCCACTACAGGTGACGGCATCCTTACCGCTATTAAAATGATGGAAGTGATGCTGGAGAAGAAGATGACTCTTCATGAACTGGCTGCACCGTTTAAGGTGTTCCCTCAGGTGCTTGAGAACGTAAGGGTAACGGATAAGCGTACTGTTGCCGAGGATGAGAGCATTCAGGCGTTGGTGTCTGAGATTTCCAAAGAGCTGGGAAACGACGGTCGTATTCTCCTTAGAGAGAGCGGCACAGAACCGGTGATTCGCGTGATGTCGGAGGCCGGTGATCTGGAGACCTGCCGTAAATATGTGGATCGTGTTGTGGCTCTGATTAAAGAAAAAGGATACGCAGTGTAAAATTCAAAATCAGGAGTAAATAAATATGTGTGGAATTGTAGGTTATGTAGGTGAGAACCCTGCGGCTCCCATTCTTTTGGGTGGGCTTGCCAAATTGGAATATAGAGGATATGACTCTGCAGGAATCGCTGTGGAGAATCCGGACGGAAAGATTGAAGTTGTTAAGGCAAAAGGACGTTTGAGTGTTCTTGCCGATAAGACAGACAACGGGAATGCGGTGAAAGGAAATTGCGGTATCGGTCACACCAGATGGGCGACTCACGGTGAACCGTCCGTTCAGAATGCACATCCCCATATCAGTAATGATAAATCGATTGCTGTGGTACATAACGGTATTATCGAGAATTACATGGAATTAAAAGAAAAGATGATTAAGCGTGGTGCTACATTTGTATCTGAGACAGATACCGAGGTTGTGGCTCATATGCTTCATCACTATTATACGGGAGACCCGTTGGAGGCAATCACAAAAGTAATGATGCGTGTGAAGGGCTCCTACGCACTGGGAATTCTGTTTCAGGACAGACCGGGTGAAATCTATGCTGTGAGAAAGGATAGTCCTCTGATTGTAGGCCATTCTGCTGACGGTAATTATATTGCATCCGATGTCCCTGCAATCTTAGAGTACACCAGAGATGTGTATTACATCCAGAATATGGAAATCGTGAAGATGACCGGGGATGCAATCACTTTCTATAATATCGATCAGGAAGAAATCGAAAAAGAGATTCAGCATATTGAGTGGGATGCCAAGGCTGCAGAGAAAGAGGGATTTGAGCATTACCTGATGAAGGAAATCTATGAACAGCCCAAGGCTTTGAGAGATACCATCACTCCCAGAATCAAAGACGGAAAGATTGTCCTGGAAGAGCTTGGTATGGAGGAAGAGGAACTGAACAAGATCCAGCGTATCGTGATTTTGGGTTGCGGTTCTGCTTATCATGTGGGATTGAACGCCAAATATGTTCTGGAAGAGATGACCAGAATTCCTGTGGATGTGGAGCTTGCTTCCGAATTCCGTTACCGCAATCCGATTGTGCTCCCGGATACTCTTGTAATTGTTATCAGCCAGTCCGGTGAGACTGCTGATTCTCTGGCTGCTTTGAGAGAAGCACAGACCAGAGGTGCAAAGGTTGTGGGCGTAGTCAATGTGGTGGGAAGCTCGATTGCCCGAGAGGCAGATGCCTGCATATATACCTGGGCAGGTCCGGAGATTTCCGTGGCTACCACCAAGGCTTACAGTACACAGACAGTTGTGCTTTATATGCTGGGAATGGTTCTTGCTGATGCGAGAGGGTTGCTTACTGAGGATGCATACGCAGACCTTTTGAAAGAGCTTCAATCTCTGCCGGATAAGATTACCAGAATCCTGAATGAAAAGGAACGCATCCAGTGGTTTGCTCATAAATATGCTGCAGCAAAGGATATTTTCTTCATCGGTCGTGGACTTGATTACGCTTCCTGTATGGAAGGTTCCTTGAAACTTAAGGAGATTTCTTATGTACACTCTGAGGCGTATGCGGCCGGAGAGTTAAAACATGGAACCATTTCTCTGATTGAGAATGACATTCTTGTTGTGGCTGTAGCTACTCAGTCATCTCTTTACGGTAAGACCGTCAGCAACGTGGTGGAAGTAAAGAGTAGAGGAGCCTACATTTTCGGTATCACATCTGCCGGCAACTATAACATGGAAGAGGTTGCAGACTTCACTGTTTATGTGCCGAAGACACATGAGATGTTCATGACTACCCTAACCGTTATTCCAATGCAGTTGTTTGCATATTATGTATCGGTTGCCAAGGGATTGGATGTGGATAAGCCGCGTAACCTTGCAAAATCTGTTACGGTGGAATAGCTTGCTATTCTATTGATTCAATGAATTGAATAAGATGTTCGCTAAGAAGGAAACGTCCTGTTTCATTGAAATGGGTGCCATCTACCTGATAAACGCCGGTGTTTTTGGAATTAACACCCAGCTCAACAAAGTTGTTGAGACAGTACACATTTTCTTCATCAGCGACTTTTACAGCGGCATTCACGTAATCGGTGAGAATGCCGCTGTTTTCATTTATTTTTTCTGTTCCGTGGTTTAACTCCACGGTGTAGGTCGGTGCCATGACAATGATTTTTGCATCGGGATATGCAGTCTGCAGTTTGCGTATGCCGGTTCGCAGTGCTCCTGTGTAGGTGGTCACATCTGTGGGGTCTGCTTCTTGGGCGATGCGTTGCCCGCAAAAGTAATCGTTAAGTCCCAGATTGATGACAAAATAAATGGAGGCGGAATCAAAGCTTGTCTGCAAAAATTCATCTACGTAGGTGAGAAAGTATTCATTTGAATCCGGCAATTTACTTGCAGGTAATCCGCTTTTGGAGTAGGAGCGTGTTGAGGCGTTGGTTAACCCTTTTAAAATGCCCGGAATGGAGGTGGAGTCGGTATCCTTCGCAATGATACTGTCTCCGAAGAACAGTATTGCCTTACCGGAAAAATCAGGGTAAGTTTCTTTAACGGGTTTTGCTTTTTTTAGGGTGGAACGAAGCTGCGCAAAGACGTCACCGGATTTGGCAGGATCTAACTTGCCTTCACCTGCAAGGGAAAGGGCAAACAACTTTTGCAGTATTTCAGCAGAGGGAGTCTGCGGGTTGCTATAATTGCCGGGGTTTTGGATTAACCAGTTCGCACTGCCGGAATAGAATATGTTTACATTGGGATAAGCACACAATTTTTGCACACAGTCTTCGTATAAATCTATTTCAGAGACAGCCTCTTGGGGGGAGAGAGACAGATAGTAATCCAGAGATGGAGCCGGCAGCAAAAAGTCAAACGTGACTTGGGGCTTTTCGGCGATGTAATGAAACAATTTCTGATAAAGATATGCATCACTTTTTTCAGATATAGTGTGTGGATCCAAAGCAAAATAAATCCAATCCAAAGAATCGGATGCATAAAATGCTGCGGACAAGCAGGCGTCAACTTTGGACAGATCATCGCCCGGGTATGTGATTTTAAGAGTATCTTTGTCAAAAAATAAAGGAATTATGGTTTCATCCGGTATGCTGTACTTATCGTCTGTCAGCATGAGACAACCGTAATCACTGTTTTTCAAAAGAGCACGGTCTGCACGGGTCAGAAAGAAATATTCAGGCATTTTCTTGGAAAGCATGTAGACGCTGCATGCCCCCAATAAGAGAAAAAGCCCCAGAAATAGTAACAATAGTTTTTTGCCGGTTTTCATGATTGCCCCCATAATACATAAACTTTACCATTATTATTGATGCAAGGAGAATTCTTGTCAATATCTTTTGCCTATACGCCGGATTCGTGATAAAATAAAAATGCCTGCCAAAAGCAGACATTTTTACCGTTCTGATAGAACGTTGTTCTATACTGAACCCCTTTTACGTATTCCATCATAACATATGAAGTGCCACCGAACCGCCACTCTTAGGGGGTATTCTATAAACTAGAGATTAAAAAAATATAAAAAAATTATAAAATATATTAAAATGAGGTTTTTTCATGAAAAAATATCAGGATGAGACTGCCGGGATTTATCTGCGGCTGATGACGTGGGAGGATACGGATTTCATAATAAGATGGCGAAATAGTGAGGCAGTTCGCAAAAATTTTATTTATCAGAAGCCTTTTACCAGAGAGAGCCACGAGAATTGGATTAAAAATAGAGTGGAGACCGGTGAGGTGGTACAGATGATAATTTGTAACCTTGCAGATGATACGCCGGTAGGCTCTGTCTATATCCGGGATATTGACAGGGAGCATAAGAAAGCGGAATATGGCATCTTTATTGGGGAGAAAGCCGCCAGGGGCAGAGGAGTCGGAACAGCAACTGCCCGGCTGATGCTTCGATACTGTTTTGAGGAAGAGGGACTACACCGAGTGTACCTCCGTGCTTTTGCCGATAATCTGCAGGCGATTCGAAGTTACGAGAAGGCCGGATTTGTGAAAGAGGGTCTTTTACGCGGTGATGTTTGCATTGATGGTGTATTTCGTGATATTGTATGGATGGCTGCCGTAAATGATGCAGTATAGTATGTAAGAAGGATAAAGGTTGAAACATAGATATGAAAAAGGTGAGTTTTGTTATTCCCTGCTACCGTTCGGAGCACACTCTGCCACATGTTGTGAAGGAAATTGTGGAGACAATGGAGAAAGTGTCACAGTATAATTATGATATTTTTCTGGTAAATGATTGCTCTCCTGATGGAACGCTGGTGACAATCCGAAGACTTTGTGAAGAGTATAAATTTGTAAAGGGAATCAGTTTCTCAAAAAATTTTGGACAGCATTCTGCACTGATGGCAGGACTCCGCCATGCGGATGGAGACTATGTGGTATGTCTGGACGATGATGGACAGACTCCGGCAGATGAGGTGGACAAGCTTTTGACAAAGCTGGATGAAGGATATGATGCGGTCTATGCAAAATATGAACACAAACAGCACTCTCCGTTTAGAAATATCGGAAGTAAGGTGAATGAACTGATGACCAGAGTGATGCTGGACAAGCCTGCATCGCTATATCTCTCCAGTTATTTCGCAGTGAGGAGATTCGTGGTGGAGGACATGATTCGTTATGAGAATTCTTATCCTTATGTAATCGGGCTGGTACTTCGGACGACCAAAAATATCACAAATGTGGTGGTTTGCCACAGAGAGCGCGAGGAGGGCAATTCGGGATACACTCTTAAGAAGCTTTTAGGTCTGTGGTTTAACGGATTTACCGCATTTTCCGTGAAACCGTTGCGAATTGCCACTGCGTTGGGAGTATTCAGTGCAACCATCGGTTTTATTTACGGTATCTTTACAATTATCAAGAAATTTGTCAATCCGGATGTACCTATGGGATTCAGCTCCACCATGTCGGCTCTTGTGTTCTTTGGCGGAATGATCATGATGATGCTGGGATTGATTGGAGAGTACATTGGACGTATTTATATCAGCTTAAATAATTCACCTCAGTATGTGATTCGTGAACGCATCAACATGGATGCAGAGAGGCTTGATGGGAATGAGTAGAATTGCAGAGTGGTGGAAAAAAGACAATCGATATCTGACCATGCTCAAGGCAGTGCTGATGGCAGCTCTGCCTGTTGTTTGTGTGCTGGTGTATTGTGGCACGCAGGGAAGACATCTTTCTGAGGTGTATCTGCCCGGTTCGGAGTGGAATGACGAACTGTTCTACTATAAGCAGGTGGAAGGGATTGTTCACTTTGGTTTTCCACAAGGATACTTTGGCTTCAATGAGAGCCATGCTCTGAAGTTGTCTTTCGCAGCATGGAGCCCGGTGTTGGTGTTTCCCTGGATTATCTGGGGACTTCTGTTTGGCTGGAATCTAATGTCTCCCATCATCTGTAATATTGTTTTCCTGTCCCTGACCATGTTTTTCTTTGTATGGCTGACAAAGCCTGCCTGGAAACAGTTGGGAGTATTGACATTATTATTTAGTTTTTTTACATTGTTTATCAGATTTATGTTGTCTGCCATGCCTGAGATTATTTGTTTTGGCATGCTGATTTTATTTTACGGAGTAGCAGTGAATTACTTAGAGCGGGAGAGAGGATGGAAATTGGGAATCCTCTTTGGCATGGCGTCGGTGATGACATTGATGCGTCCGTATCTGCTGTTGTGCCTTCTGTTGCCTATGTTCCTGTGGATACGTTCCTCGAAGTGGAAGGGGGTTGCAGGGTCACTTGGCATTTTTGCATTGACATTGACTGCATATGCGCTGATTAAACATTATCTGGGAGCAGAATATTTTGCACCTCTGTTTTTTACGGATTGGTTTACGACTTTTTTCACTGACGGAATCGGAGCCGGTGTTCATCATTTCTTTGGAACCTTGTATTATATGGGTACTGATTTCTTTCGGCACATCAGACTTGGTGTGCTGACAGGACTTGCCTCCGGCGCATATTTTTTTGTGTTTCTCACTGCGGGAGCGATTCTGATTTTGCAGGGATGGAAAGACCTGCGCAGAGGGAAAAAGAATAGTGCTGTTATTGAGCTTCATCTGGGACTTTGCTATGTGGCAATGTTGTTTGCGATTCTTTTGATGTATAAGCTGACGGAGGGAAGCAAGCATCTGTTAACCTTCGTTGCAGCCGGCATTTTTATTGTCAGCCTGATGGAGACGAAGACCTATAAAAAGGCAGTACTTTTGGCAGCATTGTTTGCATATTTCTTCAGCTACAAAGCAAGCGGAAATTTCTATGATTTCGGTGTCCCCTTTGCTGAAAATGACAGAATGGCACAGGTAAACGAATGGCAGGCATTATATGACGGCATGATGGAATTGTCGGAGGATGTTCCTCCTAACTTTGAAAACGTGGTTATTTGGGTACTGCACGATACGGTGGAAGGCAAAAATGTCTATATGAAATGGCAGGTACTCTACGGGCTCCCGCGAGGTTTTGGAATCAGTTGCTGTATGCCGGAGTATGTGGCGGAAAATATGGACACGCTACAGAGCCGATATATTGCTACGGTTTCCGGTGGCTCAATCGACAAACTTTGTGAAGATGCCGGTTATCGATTATGGTATCGTGATGGTGATGTGGCGCTGTATGAGCGTTAAAGTTGATAGGATGGTTTGAAAATGAGAGAGAGAATTTATGTGTGCCATACATATTATCACGTGTATGTAACTTTTTTGAAAGAATTGAAGCTGAGAGCGGAACGCGGGCAGGATAAGATGGGCGGTGCCACACTTGTATTGTCCAAAATGTCCAATAATTTTGAAAACTTGAAGGAACGCGTGGAAAGCACCGGACTATTTGAGGAAGTCATTGAATTTGATGAAAAGAGAGAGGACTATTTCCCAGAACTGGCAGAGTACAGAAAGGGCGGAAAAGGCTTTTTGGGGAATCTCCTTACCAGAATCCGTTTCACTAAACGCTATGCTGAACTGGAAGCAGAGTTTGTTCCTGTGAATTTTAAGGATTATAAGGACATTTACGTCTATTGTGATTCGGATCCGATAGGATATTATTTAAACCAGAATAAAATTTATTATCATGCCCTGGAGGACGGACTTAACTGCATTAAAAATTTTGATGCGGCACGCTATGATAATCGAAAATATTTTGGATTGAAAGCTTTTTTGTCCAGACGACTTAATTTAATTTTTGTGCAGAATGGTTATGGAAAGTACTGCATGGACATGGAGGTAAACGATATCTCCGTACTGCAGTATCCATGCCCGAGGTACATTGAACAGTCCAGAGCAGAGCTGGCAGGACGTCTTACCGAGGAAGACAAGGCTCTGATTTTAAAGGCGTTTATCAGGGATATTGCAGGACTGGAAAAACAGATTGAACAGGCAAAACAAAAAGGTGATTGCATTTTGATTTTGACTGATCCGCTGTGTACATTGGAGGTACGTGAACAGATTTTCAGAGATATGATTCATATGTATGAATCGGAAGGCACTGTATTTCTGAAACCGCATCCCAGGGATGATTTGGATTATGCAACACTGTTTGCAGAGTATCCGCAGTTTGACGCTACAGTGCCTATGGAGATGCTCAATTTCTTCCCGGGACTTCGCTTTAAGAAGGTGGTGGGAGTGCTGACGGAGATGAAGGCAATCGGGTTTGCAGATGAGGTAGTTCGTCTGGGAGCAGATTTTATGGACAGATATGAAGACCCTTTGATTCACAGACAGAATGAGCAGATATAATGAAAGAGGATTTGGGTAATGCGGAAAATATTACAGAAACTCAACGTGTTATTGGATAAGAAACAAAAAGCTACCATGGTGGGACTGATTTTTTTGATGATTATCGGTGCATTTCTCCAGACAGCCGGCGTCGGTATGCTTGTGGAGGGAGTGAGAGTTGTCATCGATCCGGAAGCTGTGGAGGGAAGCCGTGTGGCGGAAATTTCATATCGGATTCTTGGAATTAAGGATTATTCCGCTTTTGCAATCGCTGTGATGTCGTTACTCATTTTGGTGTTTGTAGTGAAAAATCTGTTCCTGTACGTGCAACAGAAGGTGATGCTGTCATTTGTTTACACCAATCAGTTTCGTACTTCCGAGCGTATGATGCGTAATTATCTGCGCCGTGGATATGAATTTTTCCTAAACGCGGATACGGCTGTGGTGCAGAGAAGTATTACCTCTGATGTAAACAATATGTATGCGTTGATATTATCTCTCCTTCAGCTTATGTCTGACGGTGTGGTATCTGTGTTTATCGTGGCTTTTTGCTTTGCAAAAAATGTGGCAATGACGTTGATGATGGCTGTGGTTCTGGTGGGGCTGATGCTGCTGATTAAAAGGGTATTGAAACCGATTATGTACCGCGCAGGAAAGGACAATCAGGATTATTACAGTGGGCTGTTCAAATGGATTTCCCAGACGGTTCAGGGTATCAAAGACGTTAAAATTGCGGGAAAAGAGCAGTACTTCGTGGAGGAGTACAAAAAGTGCGGCGAAGGTTATGTGAATGCAGTTCAGAAATACAGCCTGTACAATCAGATACCGAAGCTCTTGATTGAGACTGCCTGCGTGGCAACCATGATGGGATATATGATTTTTCAGGTGGCTATCGGAACCTCCACCCAGAATATGCTGGATGTTCTGACAACGTTGGCAGCAGCTGCATTTGTACTTCTGCCCTGCGTCAACCGTATCAATAATCAGCTGAATTCTATTGCTTACTTTGAACCATTCTTCATGGGTGTTAGCGATAATCTGCAGGATGAGATTACCGGTGAGAAGGTGGATATGTCCTTTGCAGACAGGGTTGATGAGAAGCTTCCGGTGAAGCATGAGATTGAGATGAAAGACATCACTTATTCCTATCCAAATACCGAAAGGCTGATTTTCGACCATGCCGATTTGAAGATTCCCGTAGGCGCAGCGGTTGGAATTGTGGGTACTACCGGTGCTGGAAAGAGTACGGTGGTGGATATCCTTCTCGGACTTTTGGAGACCAAAACCGGGGCTGTGTATGCAGACGGTCAGAATGTAAAAGAACATTATCGAAGCTGGCTGAAAAATATCGGTTATATTCCTCAGATGATTTTCATGCTGGACGAAACCATCCGCAAAAATGTGGCTTTTGGTGTGCCGGAGGAGGAAATCGATGAGAAGAGAATCTGGGAGGTCTTAAAAGAAGCGCAGCTGGATGAGTTTGTAAGAAGCCTTCCGGAAGGTCTGGACACCGGAAGCGGAGAGAGGGGAATTCGTCTCTCGGGCGGACAGAGACAGCGTATCAGTATTGCCAGAGCGCTGTATGATGACCCGGAAGTGCTGATTCTGGACGAGGCCACTTCCGCTCTCGATAATGATACGGAGGCTGCTATCATGGAGTCCATCAATAGCCTGCACGGCAAAAAGACGCTGGTCATCATTGCTCACAGACTGCAGACCATCGAGAAATGCGATATTGTCTACCGCGTGGAAGGTGGAAAGGTTAGCGTGGAGAGAGGATGCGTATGAAATTAAGTGTTATTGTGCCGGTTTATAATATGGCTGCGGAAAACAAACTTCAGTATTGCATGGATTCTTTGGTAAATCAGACCATTCCCCGTGAGGAGTATGAAATTATCGCTGTAGATGATGCGTCTACGGATAAT
Source organism: Acetatifactor sp. (assembly GCA_024699575.1). Taxonomy (GTDB): domain Bacteria; phylum Bacillota; class Clostridia; order Lachnospirales; family Lachnospiraceae; genus Acetatifactor. The sequence goes on from JAILPF010000088.1 coordinate 11,966, forward strand.
TCGCTTGGTATTTTGCGTGAATATGAAACGAAGTACTCCGGACTTGTCAAAGTCATACATTATGATGATAACAGACGTCAAGGCGGAGCAAAAAACGCAGGATTGCAAGCGGCTGAGGGAGAATGGGTTGGTTTTGTAGACAGTGATGACTGGGTGGCAAGGGAGTTCTATGAGAAATTGCTGAAAAAGGCAGATGAGACCGGTGCAGATGTGGTTGGATGCGACTACAGTCTCGTCACCGAACATACCATGGAGGTTGGAACACCTGTTGTGAACAATACGGATGAACAGACCGGAGCACTTGACCGTGAAAAGCATGGCAGACTAATCCTTCGTCCGGGCAGTATGGTGATTAAAATATATAAGCACGATATTATCCGTCAAAATAAATTGAACTTTCCGGAACATATTTTTTACGAAGACAATTGTGCCGGATCTTTATGGTCGTTGTATTTCACCCATTTTGAAAGGGTGAATGAGGCATTGTATTATTATTATCAGCATGATACTTCTACAGTACACCACATTTCTGCAGAGAAATGTGAGGACCGTGTGAAGGCAGCGGAATTATTCTACGATGAGTGCAGAAAAAGAGGATTTTTGGACGAATATTATACAGAAATCGAATGCCGGTTTGCGGAACTGTTTTTTGTAAATACATTGTTTTCTTATATGCAGGGAGTCAGACCGAGAAAGCTTTCCTTTGTTAAAAAGCTCCGGACGGGTATGATTACCAGATTCCCGGAATTTACCGGGAATCCGTTTCTTTTGCAGAACACCGGAGAGGAAGAAGCGAAATGGATTGGATGTCTTATGGCATCGGAAGGAAAATTTTTCCGGAAGTATCTTGTGGTGTTGGCGGTCAGAAATTTGAGAAAGAAATTGAGAAGAGGAAGCAATTTATGAGTAAACTAGCGATTATTACAGCCAGAGGCGGCAGTAAGAGAATTCCCAGAAAGAATATCAAGGAGTTTTGCGGGAAACCGATTCTGGCATACTCCATAGAGGCTGCATTGGCATCCGGAATCTTTGATGAGGTCATGGTATCTACGGATGATGATGAGATTGCAGAGATTGCGGAGAAATATGGTGCATCGGTGCCTTTTAGAAGAAGTGAGCAGACCTCCAATGATTATGCAACGACCAATGATGTTTTGCTGGAGGTGCTTGCCGAGTATGAAAAACGTGGAAAAGAATTTGACATGGCATGTTGTATCTACCCGACAGCTCCCTTTGTGACAGCAGAGAAACTCGCAGGCGCGGTAAAGCGTCTTGAGGAGAGCGACGCGGACACCATCATTCCTGTAGTTGCATTCTCCTATCCTCCACAGAGAGCGATGGTTGTGAAAGACGGGCGACTGGTGTTTAAAAATCCTCAATATCTTGATAGCAGATCGCAGGATCTGGAGCCGCATTATCATGATGTGGGCCAGTTTTATGTGTTCCGTACAGAAGCGTTTCGCAGAAACCGCAAACTGATGGTAGGAAATATTCTGCCCTGGATTGTGTCTGAGCTGGAAGTTCAGGATATTGACAATCAGACAGACTGGGAGATTGCACAGATGAAGTATCGTCTTATGAATCCCAGTTTACCCAAATACTGATTTTGTGGAAAAATTCAGCCACTCTCACATTTGTGGGGGTGGTTTTGTCGTTGGAAAGATCTCCCACATATAGCATGTCCGCCCGGTGCTCGTAGGGAGTAAGTTCCACTTCTTTCAGAGAGTCGTCCAAAAGAAGTGCCAGACGGTTTTGGTATTCCTGCTCGTAGGCAGCAGCTTCCCCGGTGGAAAGGCAGCGAATTGCTCTGGCAGCAGTGCACTCGCCGAAGGAACCTTGAAAGAGCTGGAGTAACAGACATAATCCAATCGCAGCAGAAATGCCTATACCCAATGCTTTGGAGTGAACGCTTCCTGTACCTTTTTCTTTCACAATTCGGTGCAGATATCCCAGACCATATGCGTAAACGGTAAATAAAAATAAATGAAACATATAGTACATGATGGCAACGGCCCGCGCAGGACCAATCAGGTTCATTGTATAATAGGTCGGACATGTGCTTGAACACAAAATGCCGTAGGCAAATCCGATGACGACAAGCGGATATGGGAACCGAAAACTGCTGTGCTCATATAGCCTCCACAAAAGCGGAGCCATTAGGAGAAAGGCAATGATACACCAGAGGCTTGTCCACGCCGCCAGAAAATGTGTACCCTGTATCAGAGCCTTTGCAATAGCATGAGTAGGCGGAATTTTCCCCATACCGCTTTGACGCAGTTGATTGCCGGGAGCCATGGCGCTGATACAAAAGCCGATCAGTGCGGCGAAAGATACCATGCTCAGACCGATAACCTGCTGTTTCTTTTTTTTACATAAAATGGAAATCCCTATGGCAGCGAGAGTTAACAGGAGTGTGGGCAGGAAGGACACATAGTTTCCGCCGGCAAGGAAAAAGGCTAACAGACATAATACCACTATCTGTGTTTTTTTACCGTCTCTGATATATTTGCACATGAGCCCGAAGTAGAAGAGCGACACAGCAAAAAAACCGGTATAATACATGGCACCGTTGTACCAGTAAAAAGATTCCTCGGGGAAGGGAATAGTCTGGATGCACAGCATGGAGACCAGTGAAGCAATGGTAAGCCAGGTGTAATGTGAAGCTTTCAAAAATCCACGAAAAATCTGGTGTGACAAATAAAAAATTCCACCGGATAACAGCAGAAGAATGACAACTGTAAACAGGTGATAGGCAGTATCTCCGAAACTGTTGGGAGGTAGATACATCAAAAACATAGCGGAGTATGTGCCCTGCCAGATTTCATATTGTTCGGCAACTCCTTTTGCTGCTTCTTGCAAAGCGGGGAGCAGATTGTGGGTTTCTTCCCAGATATGGTGTGTCTCCACACCATAAAAATAATCGTCGCCGGTGGGATGATTATATCTTCCCAGAAGCATCAGTGGAATGAGGCCGGTTATGCATAAAAACAAGGTAACTCCAGCAAGAATATGTTCGTATTTTTTCATAATGAATTCTCCGTTATTCTCCGATTTACGATAGTTAAATTATAGTTTAGCCACAGATGGGAAGTCAATCGGCTCTTAAAAAATCCTTAAGAAAGTTTTCGTTTATTATTTGATACAGGTGCGTTATAATACAATTTATGAATAAAGAAAATAAATTGGCCGGATGGCAGATAAAATTCATATATCTCATGCTCGGAAGCATCCTGCTTGGTCTGTTGTGGAATGTTACCAACCCGGAAAAAATGCGAGGCGTGTCAAAAACGTCATATTCTATTGTGACGCTGGGAGACAGCGTCTTGGGAGAGTGCAGAGATGAAACCTCGGTGACGGCACAGTTGTCAGAACTGCTGCAAACGGAGGTATTTAACGGTGCCTTCGGAGGGACAACCTTAAGTCAGGCACCCAGGGAGCGTAGAATATGTGCCGATGCGGATTGCCTGTCTATGAGCGCATTGGTGCAGGCAATTGTGACGGGGGATTTTGGAGTACAACAATCTTTCAACAGCAGAGAAAACGCGACAGAGTATTTTTCACAGACAATAGATGCTTTGGAAAAGATTGATTTTTCTGAGGTGGACATCTTGCTGCTGGAATATGGACTGAATGATTATCACGCCGGTCATCCGCTGGATAATCCGAAGGATGAACAAGATGTGACGACTTTTCTGGGGGCTCTGCGATATAGTATTTCACTCCTTCGTAAAGAATATCCTTCGCTTAGAATTATACTGGTGACACCCGTGTTTACATGGTACACGGCAGACAGATACGGGGAGGACATGACCGGAGAGACATACGAGACAGGAAAAGCCTTTTTGAATCAATATGTGGATGCAGAACTCCAATTTGCAAAAGAGGCAGGTTTGGAGATTATTGATGTGTACCATGATTTTTATCCCCATGAGAAATTCGAGGACTGGATGTTATATTCCCATGACGGTCTGCATCCAAATGAAAGCGGACGCAGAATACTGGCGGAGACAATCTATGCGTATTTGAACGACACAGGGAGGGAAAGATGAAGAAGCCTTCACAGATAGTGGAATCAATAAAAAACAGAATACCGAGAGAATGGCATGTGGCATTTTGTTCAACCTTTTGCATTGGGATTCTGACACATCTTCCGGCGATGATTTCCGATATCCCCAATCATGACGGGCTGGCGAGCATGCATTTTGATCAGAATATGATAACCTCCGGCAGGTGGTTTTTGTCGGTGGCGTGTGGACCTTCCTCCTATTTTACACTACCGTGGATAATCGGACTTTTGAGTCTGGCTTATCTGGGATTTGCCGGAGTGCTTCTGACAGACTTGCTGGAACTGAAAAGTAAGCTTTCGATTATATTGGCGTGTGGACTTCTTGCGGTGTTTCCTTCACTTGCATCCACGTTTGCATATATTTTTACCATGGACGGTTATATGCTTGCAGTCTTTCTTGCTGTGTTGTCGGTGTGGCTGACCAAGCGATTCCGCTTTGGATTTGTGGCAGGGGGCATCAGTCTGGCATTCAGCATGGGAATTTATCAGGTTTATCTTGCGACAGCCATCTTTCTTTGCATGTATGCTGTAGTGACTCTATGGATAGATGAGGGAGAACTTGGGACGAAAATCATGCAGAGCCTACGTTTCCTTTTCATGGGGGCATGGGGAAGTGCACTGTATTACATTTTGCTGAGACTGTTTTTATTTCTTCAGGGCAAGGAACTGGGCACCTATCAGGGAATCAATGGTATGAGCGAAGGGGTGACGGCACAGTCCGGTGGCTTTCTTCACAGAATAGCGATGTGTTATCGGGATTTTGTGGCATTTACGGTCAGGGGAAATGTTTTTTTTAATAATTATTTTTCGCTATGTGCGCT
>JAILPF010000090.1 GCA_024699575.1 Acetatifactor sp.
TGCAAACAGGCCCATACCGGAAACAATAATGGATGGAATAGACGTTCCAAGAGCAATTTTCACAGCCTCCTTTTTGACAGCCCCATTGCTTCTTTCCGCCTTATATCGAGTCGTCATGAGAATTGCATAATCAACTGTTGCCCCCAACTGAATGGTACTGATGCAGATTGGTGCAATAAACGGCAGGCTCTGTCCCAAATAATGAGGGAGCCCAAGATTGATAAATATAGCAACCTCAATAACAGATATCAGAATAAACGGTAGTGAAATACTTCTTTCCACCAATGCTATGATTACAAAAATTGCAAGGACGGACACGGCATTAACCACCTTAAAATCATGGTCCGTTGTTTCAATCATATCCTTCATACAAGGTGCTTCTCCAATGAGCATTCCGCCTTTGTCATATTTTTTTAAAATCGTATTCAAACTGTCTATCTGCTCATTTACTTTGTCGCTCGCAACTTTATATTCTGAATTGATTAAGAGAAGTTCCCACCTATCACTCTTCAAAATAGAAGTGACAGAATCAGGAAGAAGTTCTTCAGGTACTCTGGATCCAATGACCGACTCCAGTCCAAGAACATACTTGACTCCATCTACCTGCTCCATCTCTTTAATCATAGAACGGACAGCATCAGAAGGTACATCGGCATCCAATAAAAGCATGTGTGTAGAAGCAATATCAAATTCTTCGTGCAATTTTGAATTTGCAATCACATATGCCATATCCTCCGGAAGGCACTCGCCCATATCATAATAGACTTCCTTGTTTGCATTGCTGTATCCATAATATGCAGGCGGAATAATCATGGCGAAGATGATGACAAACACCGGAGATACCTTAATTACTTTTCCTGCAAATGTATCCATTTGAGGAATTAATGACTTATGTTTTGTCATCTGTAACGGCTTATCAAATACAAGAATCAGGGACGGCAGCACGGTTACACATCCAATGACACCCAGGACAACACCCTTTGCCATGACAATGCCCAAGTCTCTTCCCATTGTAAAAGTCATAAAACACAGAGCGATAAAACCGGCTACTGTTGTAATGGAGCTGCCTACAACACTTGTTAGTGTATCTTTGATGGCAACTGCCATTGCCTCTTTATGATCCTTGTATTTTCCCAGCTGTTCATTATAACTATGCCAAAGGAAAATAGAATAATCCATGGTGACAGCAAGCTGTAAAACTGCTGACAACGCTTTCGTAATATAGGAAATCTCACCCATAAAGATATTGGAGCCAAGATTCAGTAAAATCATCATCCCGATAGAAAGCAGGAAAACAAAAGGTACCAAAAAACTATCCAAGAACAGCAGCATTGCTGCGCAGGCAAGTGCAACTGCAATTCCTACATAAATTGGTTCCTCCTGTTCGCATAAGTCTTTTAAATCAGTCACTAATGCTGACATTCCTGAAACATAGCACTGCATTCCACAAATGTTTCTGATTTCTCTGATAGCATCCATTGTAATATCTGCTGACGTGGAACTATCAAAAAATACAGCCATCATTGTAGAGTGTTCTGTGTTGAACTCCTGATATATACGTGTTGGTAACATATCCATCGGAACAGACAAATCCGCAAACGAATCATACCAGATGACAGTCTCAACATGCTCTACATCTTCAATCCTGTTTTTTAAAGCAGCAACATCCTTCTCATCCATGTTTTCAACGATGATAAAAGAAAACGCACCTTTCCCAAAATCATTCATCAGCTCATTTTGACCTTTGACCGTATCCATGTTCTCGGGAAGATAATCCAGCATGTCATAATTTATCCTGGTACCCAACATTCCAATCAAAGCCGGAACCATCATGACAAGTGTCAGGATAAGAATCGGAATACGCCATCTCACGACAAATTTAGAAAATCTCATAACCATCATCCTTTCTTTTTACAGTTCATACAGTAACAACTTTTTCAGATAAAAGAAATGGTCAGATAATTTGTCTGTGTCTAAAATTTAGACATATTGCGTAAAATGTCCAAAAACAAAACACCTGCCATCG
>JAILPF010000106.1 GCA_024699575.1 Acetatifactor sp.
AAGGCAGATGCTCTCCCAGCTGAGCTAAGACCCCATATCTGACGTTCCGCAAGTGCTCTCGCGCAACCGACCTTGTTAGTATACAATGGAGATTAAAGTTTGTCAACTACTTTTGAAACTTTTTTCTAACTTAGATTTTCATCTGATATTTTTTCAAGTCCACATGCCCATCTTTCACATCAACACCCTCGGCTTCCAGGAGCTTTGCCTGGGCATTTGCCCCACCGAAAGCAAATTCTCCGGCAAGAAATCCCTTGGAATCCACCACGCGATGGCACGGAATTATCCCGGGTTCCGGATTCTTATGAAGCGCATTTCCAACAGCTCTCGCCATCTTTTTATTTCCGGCAAGTTCCGCCACCTGTCCATACGTTGCAACTTTACCTTTTGGAATTTTTTTCACTGCCTCATAAATTCTTCTCGTGGGATTGTCTGTAACCAGATCGTAACTTTCCGCTATCATTCTGTGAATATCCTTTTCAGGAATGGAACCATCCAGAATAATCGTATTCCAATGTTCCTTATTCTGATGCCACCCCGGTATCACCGCAGAATATGCCTGTCTCCAAAAATCGCGCCACTCCGGAGATACTTTCACATTCAAATGAATCAACCCATCTTTTTCATATGTCCATAAAAAAGCCTTCTTACTTCCCTTCACTCGCACAAGCTGCCAGTTAAGGTCATGAAAAGGTGCCTCTCTATATGTGTTTGGAAAGCTCAGACCGTACTTCAATGCCTCTTCCCTCGTCCTCAATGCAACATACCTCCATATATTTTTTCACCGTCTCATCACTCCATACATGCACTTCAATGTATCGTTCCGGTCCATGTGCACCATCGTCGTTCCATTTTTGTGGCAAATCATACTTTTCAATGATTCCCAATATTTCCTCGTAAGTATATACCTTTTTCCTGTATTCCTTACCGTCTGTAATCCTCGGACTGAATGTCGGCATGGAATCCCCATAGGTGAACGATAAGGTTCTTAAGTCAAATTCTTCGATTGGGATTTTTAGATAATCTGACTGTTCAAACCATGTACTGAGCCACGGACTGTGCTCCACCACCATATAGTGAGGCGATTCTATCTCCATGATTCCACCTTTCGCCGCAAATTCTCTGCGCAAAATCGCCTCACAGTTTCGCCTCTTTTGCACATAAGCTGCGTCTCTGCTTGCGCACTGTGAATTTGGCCGTTCTGCCTTAATCTTTTTCATCACATGTTGCGCTTCCTCTTCGGATATGGCTGTAAGACTTTGAAATGGTCCGGTACGCTTGTCAAAATAATGATATAAATACATTTTTGCCTGTTCCCCCTCGCTGTTTTTTACAATACCTTCAAAAGCATTTCCTTCGCCCACAGATATTGTCCCTGGTCCTCATATTCTCTGTAAAAAACTTCTATCATCATCGTTAAATACAGAATGATATCATACCATCGCAATCTGCGAAGTTCCTCTTTTGAAAAACTATGTTTCCCAAATCCTCTCAGAAAATTCTCATTTCTGTTGTGCATTCTGAAGCGGTCATCCATAAATGGTTCACCCCACATTGCCCTCTCCCAATCAATGATTCCTGATACATGGTTATTCTCTATGAATACATTTCCTTCCCACATATCCCAATGGACCAAGGAAGCTGTATGAACACCCGCGAATGCTTCCTTATCCTTCTTTAATTCCTCAACCAGCATCGGAGCACTGTAACCAATATCTACCTGTTTCTTTTCTGCATCGTTAATTAAGTTTTGAAGCATTACTTTTACAAATTCATAGAGCGAATCAAAGCTCTCCTCACTCCCCAGAAAGCCGAAATTTCCGTTGGTAATACGGGGTAGTTCTCGAGAGATTACTCCTATCTCTTCATCTATCTGTTGTTGTGTTTCCTCTGCCAGCTTATCCTTGTTCAAAAAATAATTTTCTCCGGGAAGCTTTTCCATAAAGAAATAATCTCCGTCACACAATTCCTTGGAGCAGTCGTAAAAAAGCACATCCGCCACTTTGACAGAACAGCTTTGGGACACAAGCCGCATCGCTTTTACCTCTGCATTCATCAGATTAACTTCATTAGACAGATGCCCTGTTTGATCTCTGGATGCTATTTTTAATATACATTCTGTTCCATCCGAGAAAGAAATGTGATAAGTCACATTGCACATTCCCTCAGTCAACTCTTTTATCTCAACAACAGACTTTTCCGGAAAAGCTTTCTTTGCCATATCGATAATCGTTTCTTTTGGTTGCCTGTTTTTTGTGATAGCCATTTTCAGATTTCCTTCCTATGCATGATATGTATTCCGATATGCCCAATTCCCAAAATCACTGAAAATATAATCATGAAAAGATTCTCTGAATAAATTCCCAGCAAAAACGATGCAATAACGGGTAGTGTTGCCCCGGCAACCGGGAAGCCTGCAAAAGAGCTGTAAAAATCCTGCATCGTCCTAAAACTTCTAAAATACTTTATCCAGTAGCACTCATAAAGAATCATCAGCACAAATGCTGCTGCCCAGAGAAGAATACTCCACTCAAAGTATACTCCCTCAGGCAACTTTTTGATATTGGGATTAAATGCCGGAAAGACAAGCAGGCAAATCGTCACCCCAACCTCCCCAACACGTTCAAGCAGAAGCAGTGTGCTATTCTCCCTTTTGACTGCCTCTTCATAGCCTTCCGGCTTTTGTCCTAATGCCCAGATTATATTCGGGAGCATAAGCATCAAAAGAAAAATGCATCCAGAAATACAAAATCCAAACTGATAAGGCTTATATCCGTTTGCCGAAAATGCAATGGTACTCAGCTTTATACTACTGATGATATCTCCATAGTATTCTTTCAGTTGACCTGCCATCACATTGGGATTTCTCAAATCTGTATGATAACTACCATATATTCCAACAATTTTTCCGCCACACCGGTTATAGGCTTCGATGAAATTAGAAATCATATATGCTTCCCTGACAGAAGAAATACCCGATGAGGAATACTCTTCATAGTATTCTTCCCCCTGTCTGATGCATTCCTTGGCAAGTGTATAGTTCTCAGAATCCTCCTGCTCACTGTCTTCCAAATATTGCAGATAGCGCACACCCGTTGTATCAAACTGATGCCCCACATCAGTTCCGTAAAATACGGTATCCGGACAGAATTCTTTGATTCGATGCAAAAACTCATAATTATATTCATTCCCGGACTGTGTCCCTTGAATCTCTTCAAAGAATTGATCTATAAGTTCATCACTGTCAACCTTCATCCACAGATTCAAAAACTCAGCGCTATAGTAGGGAAGTTCTACAAACAGATTGCGATAACCATCCTTGTAATACCCCTGCCACAAGTCAAACTCAATATCATAATATTCCTGATATCCGTGTGCCTCACCATAGAGTCTTATCATGGTATTGCCATTCGGATATTTATCTACCGCACGCTCCGAGAACGTCAGGACAGTGGTGACAATACA
>JAILPF010000111.1 GCA_024699575.1 Acetatifactor sp.
TGGAGTGGGAAGAGTTCGAAGCAAAGCATAAAGATGAACTGCTTCCTGAGGTATTGCAGTATCTGTCTGATAATAGAGAGCACAGAAAGCTCTGGAAGGGAGTTCCTATTTCCAGAGATGGTAAGGTGCGTCTGCGCGACGGTAGAACAGGAGAGTACTTCGACAGCCCTGTAACTATCGGTCACATGCATTACCTCAAGCTCCACCATCTGGTAGATGATAAGATTCATGCTCGTTCTACCGGACCGTACTCTCTGGTTACACAGCAGCCTCTGGGTGGTAAAGCTCAGTTCGGTGGACAGCGTTTCGGAGAGATGGAGGTTTGGGCTCTGGAGGCTTATGGTGCATCCTATACTCTTCAGGAAATCCTGACTGTTAAGTCCGATGATGTTGTAGGTCGTGTGAAGACTTATGAAGCAATCATCAAGGGAGATAACATCCCTGAACCCGGTATCCCTGAGTCCTTCAAGGTACTGTTGAAAGAGCTTCAGTCTCTTGGTTTGGATGTTCGTGTATTGAGCGAAGACAGAACAGAAATCGAGATTACCGAGACTGTTGACTACAGCGAGAATGACTATCGTTATGAAATCGAAGGCGATCGTAAGTATGATGATTATGATAACAACTCTTTAGGTGAGATGGGTTATCAGGCACAGGAATTCGACGAGGAGAGCGGCGAGCTCGTAAGCGCTGAAGATGATTTTGACGACGATATGGATGATGATAGCTTTGATAGCGACGATGAATTCTAAATAGAAAGGGAGTGCCATTAATGCCAGAAACAACAAACGAAACAATCTACCAGCCTTTGACATTTGATGCCATTAAGATTGGGTTAGCTTCACCGGAAAAGATTCGTGAGTGGTCCCATGGCGAGGTGTTAAAGCCGGAGACAATCAACTATAGAACGCTGAAGCCCGAGAGAGACGGTTTGTTCTGTGAGAAGATTTTCGGACCCAGTAAGGACTGGGAGTGTCATTGCGGTAAATATAAAAAGATCAGATATAAAGGCGTAGTCTGTGACAGATGTGGTGTTGAAGTCACCAAGTCCAGCGTTCGTAGAGAGCGTATGGGTCACATCGAGTTGGCTGCTCCGGTATCCCATATCTGGTATTTCAAGGGAATTCCCAGCCGTATGGGATTAATCCTGGATCTTTCTCCCAGAGTATTGGAGAGAGTTCTGTACTTTGCATCTTACATTGTATTGGATGCAGGTGAGACCAACTTAGAATACAAACAGATTTTGTCCGAGAGAGAATATCAGGATGCCAGAGAAACCTATGGCAACAAATTCCGTGTTGGAATGGGAGCTGAGGCTATCAAAGAGCTCCTTCAGGCAATTGACCTGGAGGGCGAGGCAGTTGAACTGAAAGAAGGACTGAAAGAGTCCTCCGGACAGAAACGTGCACGTATCATTAAGAGATTGGAGGTTGTAGAAGCTTTCCGTGAATCCGGAAACCTTCCTGAGTGGATGATTATGGATGTAATTCCTGTCATTCCTCCCGATCTTCGTCCTATGGTACAGTTGGACGGTGGACGTTTTGCTACCTCTGATAGGAATGACCTTTTCAGAAAAATTATAAATAGAAACAACCGTTTGAAAAAGCTTTTGGAGCTTGGTGCACCTGACATTATCGTTCGAAATGAAAAGAGAATGCTTCAGGAAGCAGTAGATGCTCTGATTGATAACGGTAGACGTGGCCGTCCTGTAACAGGCCCCGGTAACAGAGCACTGAAATCTCTGTCCGATATGCTGAAAGGTAAATCCGGACGTTTCCGTCAGAACCTTTTGGGTAAGCGTGTTGACTATTCCGGACGTTCCGTTATCGTTGTTGGACCGGAACTTAAGATTTATCAGTGCGGTCTTCCCAAGGAAATGGCAATCGAGCTTTTCAAACCCTTCGTTATGAAGGAGCTGGTTTCTAAAGGAATCAGTCAGAATATTAAGAATGCCAAGAAATTGGTTGAAAGATTGGATACACAGGTATGGGATGTGTTGGAAGAGGTCATCAAAGAACATCCTGTTATGCTGAACCGTGCTCCGACACTGCATAGATTGGGTATTCAGGCATTTGAGCCTATCCTTGTAGAAGGTAAGGCAATCAAACTGCATCCCCTTGTATGTACAGCGTTCAACGCTGACTTCGATGGAGACCAGATGGCTGTACATCTTCCTTTGTCCGTTGAGGCACAGGCAGAGTGCAGATTCCTGCTGTTGTCCCCTAACAACCTGTTGAAACCTTCCGATGGTGGCCCTGTAGCCGTTCCTTCACAGGATATGGTACTTGGTATCTACTATCTGACTCAGGAGAGACCGGGTGCACTCGGTGAAGGCAAATTCTTCAGAAGCGTGAACGAAGCAATTCTGGCTTATGAAAACAAGGCTTGTACACTTCACTCACGTATTACCGTTCGTATGAGCCGTACCAATGCAGACGGTGAAGTGATTACCGGTAATGTAGAATCCACTCTGGGACGTTTCATCTTCAACGAGATTCTCCCCCAGGATTTGGGATTTGTTGATAGAACTGTTCCGGAGAACTTCTTGAAACTGGAAGTTGACTTCCATGTAGGTAAGAAGGGATTGAAACAGATTCTGGAAAAGGTTATCAATACACATGGTGCAGTGAAGACTGCAGAAGTATTGGATGATGTGAAATCCATCGGTTACAAATACTCTACCAGAGCAGCAATGACCGTATCCATTTCCGATATGACAGTTCCTGAGAAGAAGCAGGAAATGCTGGCAGAAGCTCAGGCTACTGTTGACAGAATTTCCGCTAACTTCAGACGTGGTCTGATTACTGAGGAAGAGAGATATCGTGCAGTTGTTGAGACCTGGAATGAGACAGATAAAGAGTTGACAGATGTACTGCTTGCAGGACTTGATAAGTATAATAACATCTTCATGATGGCAGACTCCGGTGCCCGTGGTTCCAACCAGCAGATTAAACAGCTGGCAGGTATGCGTGGATTGATGGCTGATACAACCGGTAGAACCATCGAGTTGCCTATTAAGTCTAACTTCCGTGAGGGTCTGGATGTATTGGAATACTTCATGTCCGCACATGGTGCCCGTAAAGGTATGTCCGATACAGCGCTTCGTACAGCCGACTCCGGTTACTTGACCAGACGTATGGTTGACGTTTCTCAGGAGCTGATTATCCGTGAGACAGATTGTAGTCTGGATAGAGCGGAAATCCCCGGAATGGTTGTAAAAGCATTCATGGATGGAAAAGAGACTATTGAGAGCCTGAAGGATAGAATTACAGGAAGATATTCCTGCGAGGACATCTATGATAAAGATGGCAATATGATTGTTAAACATAATCATATGATTACTCCCAGCCGTGCATCCAAGATTTTGAGTGTCGGCGTTAATGCAAAGGGAGAGCCGATTGAAGAGGTTAAGATCCGTACTATTCTTACCTGCCGTTCCCACGTTGGAATCTGTGCGAAATGCTATGGTGCCAACATGGCAACCGGTGAAGCGGTACAGGTAGGTGAGGCTGTAGGTATTATCGCTGCACAGTCCATCGGTGAGCCCGGTACACAGCTTACCATGAGAACCTTCCACTCCGGTGGTGTAGCCGGTGATGATATCACACAGGGTCTTCCCCGTGTAGAGGAGCTTTTCGAGGCAAGAAAACCCAAGGGTCTTGCTATTATCGCTGAGTTCGGCGGTAGAGCGGAAATTCGTGATACCAAGAAAAAGCGTGAAGTTGTTATTACCAACGAGGAGACAGGCGAAGTTAAGGCATATCTGATTCCTTACGGTTCCAGAATTAAGGTTATGGATGGTCAGATGCTTGAGGCCGGTGATGAACTGACTGAAGGTAGTGTGAACCCTCATGACTTGTTAAAGATTAAAGGTGTTCGTGCAGTGCAGGATTACATGCTCCGTGAGGTTCAGCGTGTATATCGTCTGCAGGGTGTAG
>JAILPF010000137.1 GCA_024699575.1 Acetatifactor sp.
TTTGTAAATGTGATTCCTAAAACCCTATGGCCTTCCATTGAAAAAAGCTATAGTGACAGAAGTTATCAGAAGGGGTATGTGGAGGAAGCATTAAAGAGTCTCGGAGTGGAGAATTTAACCATCCAATTGCAGGCAGAACGCCTGAACGGTGGATTTTACAGGCTGTATCATAATATCTACACGTGGTGATGAAATACAAAAGGAGTCAATCGCTTGGGGCGACAACTCCTTGATATAGCGTACTGTTGAATTATCGTTTATTGATATATTGCTTCATGGCTTCAAAGCTTTCTTTGCTGATAACATGTTCGATGCGGCATGCATCCTCTGTTGCGATTTCTTGATCAACACCGAGACTTGTGAGCCATGCAGATAGAAATTCATGCCTTTCGTAAATCATTTCGGCAATCGCTCTTCCGGATTCGGTAAGATAGATAAAGCCCTCTTTCGTTACAGTGATATGATTGCTTTCGCGAAGGTTCTTCATCGCAACACTCACGCTGGATTTTTTAAATCCCAGTTCCTCGGCGATGTCGACGGAACGGACTACAGGATGTGATTTGCTTAAAACAAGGATTGTCTCAAGATAATTTTCTGCGGATTCATTCACTTTCATGGGCAGGACCATACCTTTCAAATAATTTAAATTCAGTATAGCATAATAACATATGATGGGCAATTGAAAAGTAAATTGTTTATCAATATTTAATTATTGACAACTAATACAAGTTAGTATAAACTAACACATAGAAATGAATGTTGTTAGGAGGTTGAAAAAATGGGAACCTTTTTCGTCGGAGCAATTCTTGTGATTGTCGTGGGACTAATTATAAGAGGAATGATAAAAGATAAGAAAAGCGGGAAATCTTCCATCTGCAGATGTGGAGGAAACTGCAATGCATGTGGCAATGACTGCCATTCAAAACAGTAAAAAATGAACTGTACCGTTCCCGGTACAGTTCATTTTTTATATGCATCCTGTAGCGTATTTTTTAATATTTTTTCCAGCATGATGGAACAAGTAATACCAGAACAGGGAATAATTCCAGTCTTCCGGCAAGCATATCAAACATCAGCACACATTTGGATAGAGGGCTGAAGAGGGAAAAGTTGCGGGCTGGACCGACAAGATCCAGACCGGGACCGATATTATTTAACATGGATACAACACCGGTAAAATTGGTGGTAAATCCAAAATTATCCAAGCTTACGACGAAGACAGAGCCAAGCAAAATCATCATATAGACAAAGATGTAAACATTTGTTGAGCGGATTGTCTCATGAGAGATTATGTGGCCGTCCAAACGAAGTTTTTTGACCATTCGCGGATGAATCAACATAAACAATTCCTTTTTCAATGCTTTCAGAAGCATTAGAATTCTGGACACTTTGATTCCGCCGCCTGTGCTCCCGGAGCAGGCTCCGATAAACATCAAAATGACAAGAATTGTTTTGGAAAATTCAGGCCAAAGGTCAAAGTCTGCAGTGGAAAACCCGGTGGTTGTAATAATGGAGCCCACCTGAAAGAATGCGTATCTTGCAGATTCTCCAAGACTTCCGTACAGGGAAGAAATATTCCAGGTAATTAAGAGGGCACTTCCGAGAATAATCAATAAATACCAGCGGACTTCCTCGATGGAAAATGCTGCTTTAAACTGTCTGCGGATAAAACAAAAATAAACTGTGTAATTGATACCGCTCAAAATCATGAAAACAGTTATCACAACCTGAATGAGAGGAGAGTAGGATGCAATGCTGGAATTCAGCACGCCGAAGCCACCGGTTCCTACGGTTCCAAATGTTAATGTTACGGTATCAAACAGTGGCATTCCGCAAATCAGAAGTACAACGATTTCTAAAATGGTCAGGCAAAGATATAATTCATATAATACCTTTGCAGAATCTTTTACTCGCGGAACCAGTTTGCCGACAGAGGGCCCCGGGCTTTCCGCACGCATCAGATTCATGCTGGAGCCGCCTGCCATTGGGACAATCGCCATGATGAAGACGAAGACACCCATACCTCCAATCCAGTGTGTGAAGCTTCTCCAGAAGAGCCCGGCTCTTGACAGGACCTCCACATCATTGATAATGCTTGCACCGGTGGTGGTAAAACCGGAAATGGTTTCAAACAGTGCATCAATATAGTTGGGAATATCTCCGGTAAGCACGAAAGGAATTGCCCCGAAAAGACTGAGAGCCAACCAGCCGAGAGCGACGCTGGTAAAACCATCACGCACATATAGAACCATGCTTGCAGGTCTGCGGATACGAAGTGCAAGACCTACTATAAAGCAAATCATTGCCGACACTAGGAACGCAATCACCTCGTTTTTTTCGTGATAAATAAAACCGGTTAAGGTGGGCAACAGAAGAAATGCTGCCTCGAATTGGAGTATCCAGCCTATAATATATCGAACAATCGCAAAATTCATAAGCTATCCCTCCAGAATATCACGGATATCGTTCAGACGGGCGTGTGTCAATACAACGATGACAGAGTCGCCTACCTGCAGAGAATCCTGCCCACCGGGAATAAGGAACTGACCTTTACGGTTGA
>JAILPF010000164.1 GCA_024699575.1 Acetatifactor sp.
TCTCTAACCATCTTATCAATCTCATCCTTAGGAACTTTTCTTAATTTCAGACCAAATGCCATATTGTCATATACAGACATATGAGGATACAGAGCGTAGTTCTGGAATACCATTGCGATATCTCTATCCTTAGGCTCAACATCATTAACTACTCTGTCACCAATCTTTAATTCACCGGAGGAAATATCTTCCAGACCTGCGATCATACGAAGTGTGGTGGACTTACCACATCCGGAAGGACCTACGAAGATAATGAACTCCTGGTCAGCAATTTCAAGGTTGAAGTCTTTCACTGCTTCAAATCCGTTAGGATATACCTTGCAAATGTTTTTCATAGATAAACTTGCCATAACAGTAAACTCCTTTCGCGTTCACAAAATTTCTCGTCTGTGTAAAGTATAGCGAAAAAACAATTTTTGTACCATGCCACTATTACACAAAGATTTTAGCTTAGATTGTATGAATTGCTTAGAAAGTTTTAATTTTTTCTAAATGCTTGTCAATTTGAACAAAATGTTTTTGTGTTCTTAGACATTTTACACAAGTTTGAATTATTTTACTGTGTCATCTGCAGAAAGAGAAGGATCTAACTCATCATGGAAGATTCTTTCATCCTCCGAAGTTTCCTCTTCACCCGCATTATTCTCTTCATTAGCAGCCAGAATCTGGTCCTCAAGCCTCTTGAAAAACTTACTGTAAAGGAATGCCCCGGCATAGGCAGGTGCCGAAAAACCGAAGAAAAATACAAAGGGCAAAAGTCGAACAGATGCCAGAATAATAACAATCGGAACCGCATTCAAGATAATCATTAAAATAGTTTTCGGGAACTGAAGAATACTGATGGTAAGCGCATTTCGTATGGTCCGCAGTGTCGGATTATCAAATTTTGCAAGTGTGGGAAATAAGAACGTTAACGTAAAAAGCACAAACAGTGCAATAACTGTAATAATTACCTGAAGTACTTTAACGTATGTAGCACTTTCCATGTTTCTCAGAATATAGAAATCTGCTCCCAAAACAGCTATCGCCACCAAAGAAATCAGCCAGAGAATCGTTCCCTGCTTGAAATTGGTTTTAAACGACTTAAAGTAATCTTTGATAATGTAACAGTCTTCATCCCGGACCATTTTCAATACCACATAGTGTAATGCCGTAATGGCAGCACCTGCAGTAAAAACCGGAATGCAAAAGATAATCGTAAGAAAGTTTAATAACATCAGGTTTGCAAATTTGGTGAGTCCCTGCATTAAAGGACTGTCAAGGTCAAAAAGTTTCATGGTACTACAATTCCTTTCCAGCTAAAAAATTAATTCCATGGATGTCACGCGAATGCCGGAGTAAGATTCCTCCGGTGCGATTGCACGAAATCCCAGAGTGCGGTAAAATCCAACCGCATAAGGCGAGGAGTTTAACGACATGTATCGTTCCCCCTGCTCATCCCGCAAAAAAACACACAGCTTTTCCATAATGGCACTGCCGATTTTCCGGTGATGATACGCTTCATCCACAAACAATAGCGACAGATGGTTGTGGTTCCTCAGAGAACCCGCCCCGACTATTTTGTCGCCGTCAAGTGCAACCATCAGTAAATACGTCCCTTTCAGAAACGATTCGTATAAATCTGCGTCTGTGATGAAGTTGTAAAAATTTTTAATTCCCTCTTTTGTGTAATCCTTCCCCTCAAATTTCAGAAAGGTTCTCCAAATCATCCTCATGGCGGGCGACCACTCCTCCGGTCTGGCCCACCTGATTTCATAAGGCACATCCGTCTTACGCATACAGGCAACCTTCCTTCTTACACTAACTCAATATGTTTGCAGTTATCCAGTCCAAAATATCCTGCATCACCGTTTCTCTATCGAGCTCGTTGAGCAGTTCATGCCGATCTCCCTCATATAATTTTAAAACAATATTCTTGACACCAACCGCTTTCAGAGATTCATAAGCACGGCGTACTCCCTCACCGTAATCACCCACCGGGTCTTCTGCTCCGGATACCATCAGAATCGGTAAGTTCTGAGGAACATTGAGCAGATTATCACGCTTATGTAATCTGGCAATCAGTTCAAACAGGGTAGCAAATCCATTCACGGTAAAAGTAAATCCGCAGAGCGGGTCCGCGATGTATTTGTCCACGAGAGCCTCATCCTTTGTCAGCCAGTCAAACTCTGTCCTTGGCTGGACAATCCTTTTATTGTAAGCACCAAATCCGATTTTATTTATTGAAGTGCTCACATGCTTTGAACCGCAAAAGATTTTCTGCAAGCCTGCCATAATCTTGGAAATCCGAATCAGCCCTGCGGACTGCATTCCGGTTCCCATGATAATTGCTCCATTGATGCCCGTTCCATATCGGCACAGGTAATTACGCAAGATGAAAGAGCCCATGCTATGACCCAGAATCACATACGGCTTTCCGGGATAGAGAGACTGTGTCATCTTCTTCAGACGATGTGCATCTCTTACCACAACTGTCGCCGGATCCTGCTCGCAAAAATATCCGTACACTCCGCCTTCCGCAACAGATCCACCATGGCCCAGGTGGTCCTCCCCTGTCACCACAAATCCCTTCTTGGTTAAAAATTCGGCAAGGCGTTCGTATCGCTCCACAAACTCGGCCATACCATGTATTACCTGCAGAACACACTTAATCTCTCCATCATCGGGCGTGTATCTGACCGCATGAATCTTGTTCTTCCCGTCCCTGGAGTCAAAATAGAATTCTTCCTTCTTCATAGCAACCCCCATTTCTGCATCATCATTATCGCCATGTCCCGAAAAAGAAAGTACATGGTCATAGACCATGTACTCATTATAGCGTATTTATTTGGAAATTTTAAGTATTTTTCTGAAAATTAATAAAGAGTTTAGCAAATCTCCGCTCCGGCAGGCATTTCTTTCTCTGGTGTCATGAGTGCAAGATTTCCCTCTGCATCCTCAGCGCACAGAAGCATA
>JAILPF010000189.1 GCA_024699575.1 Acetatifactor sp.
TTCCTCACGTGATAGAGAGAGAACATCAGTGTCGAGAATGGAGAGCGATCCTGAATCAGGTTTATGCAAAAGTCCCATTAAATGGAGCAATGTCGATTTTCCACATCCGGAAGGTCCCATAATCGCCACAAATTCGCCCTGTGCCACTTCGAGCGATACATTTTTTAAAATCTGTCTGGATTCCTTTCCATCCCGAAAGCTTTTGCAGATATTCCGTAATTCCAACACTTTCTTTTCCATCAGTTGTCACCTCCGATAATCCCTGCAGGATCGATTTTTGCAACCTTGACAATAGAGAACAAACTTCCAAACAGTGAGATAAGTATAAATGCACAAAGTATCAAAATCACATTGCCCGTCTGCAGATAGAATGGCATTGTTCCCGGAAGTGCCCTCGCCATCATACCTACAAGTGCTGCCGCTATCAGTGCACCGATTAACGCCACCGTTCCCACTTCGCATGCAATAAACGTTGCAAGCTCCCCCATACTCACACCAATTGCTTTTAAAACACCGAATTCTTTTTCCTTCTGCATATTGATGACAAAAAAGAAAATTCCAATTATAACAGCCGTTATAAATACAAGCATCCAATCCACCATCTTGATTGTCATCTGTTCTGCCTTGTAGCCGGGAAGTTCGTCGATAATCTCTGCTTTTGTATAGGTCTCAAGTCCTTTTATATTGACCTTGTCAGACATATCCTTCAAAGCAAACGCATGATATTTCGGTTGATAATTCGGATTAATTCCTTGCATAATGCTTCGGAAGGTCTCCACTGAAACAAATCCAATCGGAATATGACCGTACATCTGATCTTTCGTAAAACCTGTCACCTTCAATTCCAAACCCGACGCGGAATCCACAACGATATCGCCGACCTGAATGCCTTCCGCCTCAAAGTCATCATCCAGGACAATGCTGTTCTCATCCTGTGCCGATAATTTTTTTCCCAAATATGCTTCCGGATTCAAGAAATCTTCCGGATTCACAGCAAAATACGTTATATCTATTTTTTCATCAGAACTTTTCTTTTCAAGAAATGTGCGGAAAATATCAAGGGTTGCGACTTTTGTGTCCACCTGGCTTTCTACACTTAACAATTCCTCCTCTGTCACCGATGAGACAGTAATCAGGCACTCAGCATCCTCCTTCAATACAAATCCATCCGCCGGGAGTTGCTCAATTCCTGAGGAGACGGCACGCCCCAAACCGTCAACCAACCCTGACAAGAATAATACCATGAACATTAACAGCACAATAATGATTGTAACCAACAGATAATGTCTGACATTGTGCTTTAAATCCTTCAACGCTAGTCTCATTTTCTTCCTCCTCTTTCAAAATAAGTTGCTTATACCTCTATACGTCTGTTCAGTAACAAAAGAATCCCCAAAAGTAATATCACACAGGTGCAAAGGCCAGCCCATGCAACATTTGTCAATCCGATAATCAGATAACCCACTGCACAGATTGCCGCAACCAATGTTGCATAAGGAATCTGTGTCTCAACATGTCTGATATGATTGCACATAGCTCCTGTCGATGAGAGTATCGTCGTGTCTGAAATCGGAGAGCAATGGTCCCCATATACAGAACCGGCAAGCGTTGCTCCCAAAGCCGGTATCAGCATGCCGTCCCCTCCTGTTGCCTGACATATCATGGACACAATCGGAATCAGGATTCCGAATGTTCCCCACGATGTTCCCATGGAGAATGACATGAGCGCAGCGATAACGAAAACCAAAAGAGGCAAAAATGCGAAAGAAATGTTGGCACTTGCGACAAATTTTGAAATAAACTCACCTGTGCCTATCATTTCACGGCACACACCGCCCAGGCTCCACGACAGAATAAGAATCAACATGGGGGGAACAATTTTTCCTATGCCTTCTACAATTCCTTCCACAAATTCTTTGGGTTTCATAATTTTTCTGGGTATGTACATGATGAATGCCATCATAAGTCCGGCAAATGCTCCAAGTGAAAGCCCGGCAGTCGGATAATAACCTATCGCCTCTGAAAAAGGAACTCCTGAGAAATAGCCTCCCACATAAGCCATCCCAAGTATCGCAAATACAATGAGTATCAGAATGGGCATAACCAAGTCATATACTTTCCCCCGATTCTCTGACTCATCTTTACTCTCTGCGGCCTCACTGAAATCCTCCACATTCAAAGCTTCCTGCTCGGCTTTTTTCATTTTCCCGAAATCTATACCCGTCACACAGATAAACAGCACCATGACAATTGTAAGAATCGCATACAGATTATAGGGAATTGTGGCAAGAAACGCATGAAAACCATTGGTATCACTGACCTCCGACGCAACAGCAACAGCCCAGGAGGATACAGGAGCCATAATGCAAACCGGTGCAGCTGTCGCATCGATAATATAAGCCAGTTTTTCCCGTGAAATCTTCTGTCTGTCATAGACCGGTCTCATTACCGTTCCGATAGTAAGGCAATTAAAGCCGTCATCAATAAAAATCAATATTCCTAAAAAAGCTGTGGCAAGCAACGTCATTTTTCTGCTTTTGAGCTTTCTTTCAGCCCACGCTCCATAAGCTCTCATGCCACCGGATTTTCCGACCAGGGTTATCACCGCCCACAGCAGGGCTAAAAATATAATCATATATGCATTATCTGCCAGTTTTTCCGCCATCATATCGAAGATATGCGCAAAGATTGCAACAAAAGATTCCTGTGCAAACAGCGTATATATGACCATTCCCGAAAGCACTCCGATAAATAGAGAGGAATAAACCTCTTTTGTTATGAGTGCCAGTGCTATTGCAATAAGCGGTGGCAGAATTGACACCCATCCTGTTTCTATCATCCCCAAATCCTCCTCTCACATTGCTCCTATTCTCAGTTAAATCGCTGCAGTTTCAACAGTTTCATGTTTTATTATATCACAAAATCTTTTCTTTGTCTGCTTGGTGTCGTCCCAAAATATGCTTTATATCGTTTTGAAAAATTGGGAAGGTCCGAAAATCCCGCCATTCCGGCACTCTCTGTAACACTGTAGCCTTTTTCCAGAAACTTTCTGGCTTTCTTCAAGCGAAATTCCATCAGATATTCCTTAGGCGAAATCCCATAAGTCTCCCGGAAGACTGCTGTTAAATAACGTCTGTCTATAAATAAGCTGTCCGCTATTTCCTGTATGGAAACGCTCTGCATATAAACTGTTTCCAGATAGTTCTTAGTGTATTTTGCATAGTTGTTCTGTCTGTATGTTTCCCCATACATCGATGATAACTGCAATAGTAGCTCACAGGTCAAAAGATACAGTTGTTCGTTAAAATTATCCTCCGAATAATGTCTTCTGATTTCCGTGAAAATATGACGTACCGGTGGAGTATGGATGACGGGGCTATTCAAAAAATCCAGCACACACCCTTTCGGAACTTCAAAACCAATCCAGCTGTAAACCCATGTGTTCTCTTTCCCGGTACGGTAAATCGTCACTTCCTCCGGTTCAATCACAAAAATATCACCCTTTTTGACCGGATGCCACACGCCACGTTTAAAAAACTCACCTTCCCCCTCCAGTATATAATGCAGCAGATAATGGGAACGAACCGCTGGGCCAAAGGAATGTTCCGG
Organism: Acetatifactor sp.; assembly: GCA_024699575.1. Taxonomy (GTDB): domain Bacteria; phylum Bacillota; class Clostridia; order Lachnospirales; family Lachnospiraceae; genus Acetatifactor. The sequence goes on from JAILPF010000189.1 coordinate 3,610, forward strand.
CTTACATATCTCACAGCCGTATATAATCGGCACGACGTCATGCAACCAACTTCTTCCGACATATCTTTCTGCCATATTCTCATGAAAATCCAAGTATTTATCCATATTATACCTCTTTGTATTTATTAATCTTATATTCCATTTTACCAAATCATCTATCCATTTATCAATGGTCATTTTTTGAAAATATGTTATGCTACAGCTATCAGAAAAAAATCCGGGAGGGATACAAAATGACCAAAAAAATCAAAATAACAATGATGGGTGCCGGAAGCACCGTGTTCACAAGAAATGTCCTGGGCGACGTAATGTGTACACCCGCTTTGCAGAATTGCGAAATCGCTCTCTATGATATAGACGAGACCAGATTAGCCGAAAGTTTTCGCTTAATCAGCACCCTGAACAAAAACATTAATGAAAATCGTGCTGAAATTCATTCCTATCTTGGCGTGGAAAACCGCAAAGAAGCTCTGCGCGATGCCACCTTTGTAGTAAATGCAATCCAGGTCGGAGGATATGAACCCTGCACTGTAATCGACTTTGAAATTCCCAAGAAATACGGCATCCGTCAGACCATTGCAGACACCTTAGGTATCGGTGGAATCATGCGTGCACTGCGCACCATCCCTGTGCTGGAAGAATTTGCAAAAGACATGGGGGAAGTTTGTCCTGAAACCTTATTCTTAAATTATACCAATCCTATGGCTATGCTGACCGGGTACATGAACCGTTATACAAAAATCAAAACCGTCGGTCTCTGCCACAGCGTGCAGGTCTGCTCAGATTGTCTGCTCTCATCCTTGGGCATGGAGGATAAAAAAGAAGGTCGCAAAGAATTAATCGCCGGAATCAATCATATGGCATGGTTGTTATCTCTGCAGGACAAGGACGGTAATGATCTCTATCCGGAGATTCGCAGACGTGCAAAAGAAAAGAATGCATCGGAAAAGCATCATGATATGGTTCGCTTTGATTATATCGACAAATTGGGCTACTATTGCACCGAATCCAGCGAACACAATTCCGAGTATAATCCGTTTTATATCAAATCCAGATATCCTGAATTGATTGAGGAATTCAACATTCCTCTGGATGAATATCCCAGAAGATGTATCAGCCAGATTGAGGGTTGGAAAAAGACCAGCGAAGAGCTTCTCTCCGATCCCACCATAAGCCACACCCGTTCTAATGAATATGCCTCCTACATCATGGAAGCTGTGGTGACCAACAAACCATTTTCCATCGGTGGAAACGTCCTCAACACAGGGCATTTAATCGAAGACTTTCCTGAACAGGCATGTGTGGAAGTGCCCTGTCTGGTAAACGGTACCGGAATTCATCCCACCTATGTTGGCTCACTTCCTCCTGTTTTAGCTGCCATGAATATGACGAATATCAATACACAGCTTTTGACAATCGAAGCTGCACACACCAGACGTAAGGAAGATATTCTGCGCGCAATCATGCTCGAACCGCACACTGCCGCGGAATTATCCATCGCCGACATGAAAAAAATGATGGAGGAACTCATCGAAGCTCACGGACCATATATGTCCATGTACCAATAGAATAAAAATCGGAGCTATCGCCTCATGCGATATGCTCCGTTTTGAGTTTTATTGTATTTTTAGCAAATCTGAAAATGTATTGATGGGATAAGTCACCTGTGGATGTCTGGATGCCTCGCCGATTCCTGCACTTGCGAATCCGCCTGCAACCGCTGCATCAATACCTGCTTCTGCATCCTCCACAACCAGACAGTCTTTCGGATTAAGTTCCAAAAACTCTGCCCCCTTCAAGAATACCTCCGGGTCCGGTTTGGAATGCGTAATATTATTACCATCACTGATAGCATCGAAATAATCTCTCAGACCAATCTGAGTCAAAATTAATTTCGTGTTTTTACTGGAAGATCCGATAGCAAGTTTGCAACCTTTTGCTCTCAATGCATCCAGCGTATTCTTTACTTCCTCGGATAAGTCTCCTTTGGACATCTGCTTTATCAGCTCTACATAAATTTCATTCTTT
>JAILPF010000191.1 GCA_024699575.1 Acetatifactor sp.
GAATCATCCGCAAGTACAACATCATCCGTGTATGCAGCTACAGCTCTCGCTTTAATCAAAGCATTCTCCTCATATGTTGTGCCGTTTTCCTCTATATCAATCTGAATTCCGGCGTCCTTCATGGATACAACCTCAACATCCAAATCCGCCATGATCATTTGAATTTCTTTAATTTTTCCTGCATTTCCCGTAGCAAAAACAATTCTGTTACTCATTTTGCTTTCTCCTCATCTTCACTCATGTTCATTAGTATAAACTACTAAAATAGCCTTCGCAAGTCCTTCTGCCAGTTTTTCTACATACATATCCTGTCTTAACAGACTACTTTCCTGCTCATTGGTCACATATCCCAAAGAGACCTCCGTCGCAGGCACTGAAATTCCCTGCAAAATACTGTCTCTGGTCGCTTCCTCAAGGCCGACTGCTTTATTACTCGAGCTTATGGTTACATTTCGCGTAACAATATCAGCGAGCTGGGCATTCCCCATTCCGGGAATAAAAAATGTTGCATTGTAACGCCCCAGGATTCCGTAAGCTTCCGGATCATCCTGTTTCGCAGCTACACATAACCTGATAAACGCATCTGCTTTGACTTCCTCCGATAGCCAAATACGTTCCTCATCATCCACCCCTATGTCATCCAAGCGGGTAAAGTACAATTTGATATTCTCCTGAGTAACAGCGTTTTGAATATTTTTTGCAACCTGCAGCACAATATCCTTCTCCGCTGTCCTTCCCTCCGAGAGACCACTGTCCATTCCTCCTGCTGCTGGATCAATAACCACAACCAAATCATATAATTCATGTGGCTCATAATAAGCAATCCTTAAGACATCATCCTCCAGAGTGGTTCGATACTCTAACACCCTGGACATATCAAATTTAATAAACACTCCATCATCATGCTGATCACAGCTTGCATCAGATACATACGATAAATTACCGTATCCTCCATTTTCCTGATAAAATCCTATTGTTGCATCCAAAATATGTATCCAAAGTTCCCGCTTCATATAATGATTTTCAATCACTACACTTTCCGCTTTCGTTCCTTTTTCAAGCGGGATATTGATAACTCGTTCCATGCCTTTTGCTTGCAAATCAAACGGACTGCCACTCTCTACCGCCAGTTCCTCCGCCACCGAAACTGTGCTGACATCCGGTGATGCATCAGCTATCACTATCGTTTTTCTGGACGCTGCCAGCACCATACCTACAATACCTACGAGGGAAAACAGGCACCAGAAAATCATCGTGGCAAACATATTCTGTTTTACGGCTTCCTTTTGTTTTTCTTTATTCACAGTACTCTACACTCTTCTCTTTGGTGGTTTCGGTCCCATAAACTGGTAAAAATAGGTTTTCATCATTCCGTTATAAATTTTCCTGTTTTTATCAGCCTTTCTACCAATATACTGTTCCGCCTGCTCGTATGCCGTAATTAAGTACATACTCCAGGCATCCAGATTTGCATATCTTTCGCCAATTGTACGATAAAGTTCCGGCATCTCGTTCTTGTCCTGTAAACGTTCTCCATAAGGCGGGTTTGTAATCAGAAATCCATATTTTTTCGGATGGCTCAGCTGCTCCACACCACGTCTTTGAAAATGAATCAGATGTTCTACACCTGCCAGTTTTGCATTCTCCCTGGCAATAGTTACCATCTCATCGTCGATATCATATCCCTGGATATCAGTCTCAACATTTAAATCAATCAATTCTCTCGCCTCATCCAGTGTGTCATACCAATTCTTTTTAGCTATAATATGCTCCCAATTTTCAGCAGTAAAACTTCTGTTCATTCCCGGTGCCATATTGGCAGCCATCATAGCCGCCTCAATCGGTATCGTCCCACTACCGCAAAAAGGATCCACCAGAATGCGCTCTTTATTCCACGGTGTCAGCATGATTAATGCTGCTGCCAAGTTCTCAGCAATGGGAGCTTTTGCAGTCAACTTTCTATAACCTCTTTTGTGCAAAGATTCACCGGTGCTGTCCAATCCCACTGTCACTTCATCTTTCATCAGGAAAACCCTGATAGGAAAAGATTCTCCATTTTCTTCAAACCAGTTGACACGATAAATACCCTTCAGACGCTCTACCATCGCTTTTTTCATTATGGACTGAATATCAGATGGGCTAAACAGTTTTGACTTCACACTCGCTGCCTTTGCCACCCAGAATTTACCATCCGCAGGAATATATTCTTCCCATGGTAAATCCTTTGTCCCCTGGAATAACTCTTCAAAAGTCTCCGCATGGAAGCTTCCAACCTTAATCAATATACGTTCAGCGGTTCTGAGAAAAACATTTGCTCTACATAATGCTTCCTCATCCCCGTAAAAAGTCACTCTCCCGTCTTGAACTTCTGTGATATCGTATCCCAAATCAACTATTTCTTTTTTTAAAACAGATTCCATGCCAAAGTGGCAGGGAGCAATTAATTCAAATTTACGCATTTTCTCTTTCCTATTCTATGTACAAACACTTGATTTTTTTAGTATACAATTTTTTTGAAGCCATGTAAATAGGGACACCGTACGGTGTCCCTATTTACATGG
>JAILPF010000205.1 GCA_024699575.1 Acetatifactor sp.
CCCTAAAACGGTCTTTCCATTGCTTCACATTTTGCGTACATTTCGCCGCAGAGCAACTGTAACAGCTGTACCAATCCATCTGCGCTATCCTCATGTTCATTTTTTCCAACCTGCGTAAGCATGCACATTTCTTCCATAGCAGCTTTATATTCCTCATCCTGCAATTCCGGCTTTAAGAAATAGAACCTTCGCTTGATATCTGGTGCATATTGAATAATCTTAGCCATCTTACCTATCTGGTTGCTTGCCTTTGCCCAGGTAATGTTAGTCTTAAACCCTTGTTCCTGAAGCATCGTATCTATGGATTCTGCATACTCATCACCGCCATTGTTTGCTTCGAATCTCATCATATTTGGCTGTTGCTGCAAGGTCTTTGCCACAACCAAAGGTTTAGTAACGTATTTATCCCCTTTATTGAATATCCACGTTGGTATATAGACAGGTCCATCGTTTTTATCTCCAAACAAATCACCAAATGGCATTGATAAGCTATCTCCACCGCCCCATGCAACATCACAAGCTGCGGCCTTCAAACAATCTCCATCCGGTAAAACTCCATTGTAGTAATTTAATTCATCCGCGGGGAATATCAGCCCTTCTCTGATAAATGGTGCTTGCTGGAACTTTGCCATCCACTCATTGCGATCAAGTTTTTTTCGCATATTGCGATAATGTTCAGTGGAGAATCCTTTTCCATAGTCGTATTGGAAATTAGATTCATCATGTTCGTTTAGTGCAGGTATTTTGCGAAATCGATATCGTGGATTATTTTTATTCTCAGTTTCCACGCGCCCCAAAGGATCCATTACATTCCACCTGGTTCCAACCATCAGCTCTCTGGATCCGTCGTTTTTTCGGTCTACCAACACGTTCAAATAATCCTGATAACGGCCCTCCAAACGTTTTGGACTTAATGACTCTGTTCTATCACGAACCATATCATCCACATAGAGATAACCGTCTGAGGAAATATCAACCGCACCGGTCCAGGTCCCATCTATACCACGGCAGGTTAGTGTTGCAAAGCTCTCTATCTCATCGTATCTTAGCTCATTCTTATCTGATGATGTCTGTGGTTTCTTAACATTGGGGAAAATCTCTGAAAATGTATACTCATCGCTTGTAGTTAGTTTATATACATCTGTGTAGAATCGGTCAGCCAAAATGCCTGAGTGACCGGACATAGCATTGTGACTTTCTGGTCGTCTGCCTATAACCCACGCCAAAAAGAAAATACAGATAGTACTTTTCCCTACTCGGGGCGGTAAAGATAATCCGTAGAAATCCAGTTTTCCATCTTCCAGGTCCTGCAGATCTTCCGCCACGACATGTAAGGTCTTCATTCTTGGTTGATAAAAACGCTTACTGGGTCGGCGCTTGCGCTCCATGTACAGCAGGAAACTTTCAAACCGGTGCGGTGCTTCGAACTTCAAGGCTTCCCAGTACAGCTCATTCATTCCGACCGATACCGGCAAGGTTGGCACTTTAACCCGGATAAAGGACGTAATTTTCAGTGCATATGTCAGATCATTGTCGCCATTCTCATCAGCGATTACCTTTGCCATATCCAAAAGGTCACGGAGAGCCTTGTAGGAATTTAAGTCTGTCTGCTTTATGGAATTTACAATGGCTAGATTCTTCTCTGAAACGCCCAATATCCGTCAACTCCTAACTGCCGCTGACGTTCTGGACATTCTGGGCGAAACTATTCTAAATGCCTAAGACTGCATTTCTCTGATACTCAACTTCTTCCTCGCTAAGATACTTATGGCGAACCATGTACCGTTGCATCTCACTCTCTTTGTAATTTTTGACCTCGTCGTACATACGGACGTAAACATCATGGTTGTTTATGCGTTCGCCGTTATGATATGTGACCCAACTTTTTACAACCACACCAATTTTGTCGCCTTCCACAACAACGATATCTCCAAAACAAAACTGCATAACACAATCCCTTTCATAGTCTTGTATAATCTGCATCAGCAACCTTCTTCCGTTAGCTCTTGGAGGCATCGCTAAACGAATATCTCCTTCTTCTTGAGCTCTCTCGTAAGCCGCCAGAAGTTTTTTTTGCCAGTCTGCAAGTGGAACGGGGCTTACTTTCTCTGCATATTCAACCAGATTCATCATCGTTACCTCCGAAAGTATTATCGTTATACCGCTTCAACTGCTCATACAGCGCATAAATTGCTGTAGCCTTAAGCCTTGTCTCCTTGCATTTTTTCTTCGTAGACCATACCGAACAGGCTATATTGACTATAAATACCACAATGAGCAATACTGCCAACGCAACTTCCATCCAAACACCTCCCCCTTAACTATTCAAATTTCTACCACAAATAGGACAATAATTGATTTTTATAAATGAATTTACCGCCTATTTATTTTTCTGTATCTCTTCTTCCATCCTGTCCATGATCTGAACTATAAAGCCAACAGAAAAAGCGGTTTCACCTTCTATAACCTCAAAACCATATTTTTTTGCATATTCTGCAATTTTGATCAGACTGCCATATCTTTGGTGATACTCTTCCTCTGTCATTACCATGCCATATGCAGTTACTTTTTTCCCACCCATGCTTCCCTCCCATTTTTACGCAAAAAAATACCAACCATCGAATTTGACGGTTGGTACTAATTTTTATTTAAAGATAATTGATGACATTATTTCCGATGCTCTTACCATGTCTTCTTTTATGCCCGGACTTCCATCCTGTATTTTCCCTAACAAGTCCCCAATCATTTTTCGCAACTGTTCAACATTTGTAGATAAATATCCGTCCATTTGTGCTCCTGTTAAATCATATATTCTTCCTCTTTCTAATTGATTTAACTTGTTTTGAATATTAATAATCTCTTGCCCATATTCATCACGAATATTATAATTTAGCGGTTGTCTATCCATAACGAATCCCCTTTCATTTGTAATATATGGACATTATACTACGCCCAACCGTCATATTCAATTATCAAGGTTCAGAAATCGGAAAGTGACGATTCGAACGTCAATCTTGCTCTCCCTGTTTTATGGTGCGCACCGCTGCTCTGACCGTTGAGCTACTTTCCGTTGTTTGCAATGGATAACCAATCCACTACTTGATAACTCCCCTGCGTTTACCGTTCAAGACGGATTGCAACACCCAGTTCTCTTGTGTTATCTTCCCAGGCTGTCTCCGGTAGGGACTCGAACCCTACACGAACGCTTTCCCAGTTTCCTAAGGCAACTATCGTTCTACGTTTAGCGTCTACCTATTCGCCACGGAGACTATGAAATTTCATGAGATTGAATACTCCTTTTGCCTTAGTTGCAAAAAGAGAATCCGCATGACTGGAGTTGAACCAGTAACCTCCGACCGTCCGCCGGTGTTCTGACCATTTGAACTACATGCAGCCTGTCCATCTTATGTCTGCAAGGACTGTGCAGGGTTCCCCAACTCCTGAATATTCATTCTGCCTGTGTCACCACTCACCGGCTTTGAGAGTTGAATGAGGCTTTCATTTTTGCCTAGTAGATTAAAACTAGAAAAATGGGCTTACGAGTCCTCTAACCCTTTTTCGGGTACACATCTATGGCGGTGCACCTTGCCTTTAGCCCTATACGTGACTAATGAACGGTTTTAGTGTCTTTTCTGACTCTCTGTTGAGCCACATACGGTTGTAAAGGTTGTATGGCACAAAACAGATGCAGATTAAACCTACAACTGTATTCTGCAAACACCACATTCAAATGCGGTTAAAGCCACCGGACGGTCTCGCACCGCCCTTAGCAGAATGGTCCTAGTGGCTGAAAGGAGTAAAACCAAATGGAAACTTGTAGGCTTCCTTAATGGCGTGATTCGTAGAAAACCTTATCATGCAACAGACCCCACGCCTGCCCCATTGCATATATGTGGTTATCGTGAAATGCTCCCTACGGGACTTGAACCCGGGACCGTCCGCTTATGAGGCGGATGCTCTAACCAACTGAGCTAAGGGAGCTCTATTTCTCCGGCATGTAATACACATAATCACTATATGTGGTCACAAACTGTGCATCTGATACGCCGATCACGTTGTTCGCAACTATGTTTGGCGATTTGACAAGCATCTCTCTGATCTCTTCCTCGCTGAAATTACCAGATATGCTATACACCGGTGCATATGCTCTATGTATATCCTCAAACACCTCTGCAGCTCTTTCAGGGCTGTCATAAGAGCCGATAACATCACTCTGACCATTTACTCGCCGGTATATTGTACGGTTCTGCATCCATATCTCACAGCTATCAAAATTCACTGAAAGGTTTCTGTCTTGTGATACGATTCTCATTCTGATTCTCCTTCAGTATGCAGATATCTTATGGATTCAACATTTTTATACTCAAATCTCCTCTCTACCCTACAATATTTCTCTGACATGTCCAGGTAAAATACTGATTCGTCTATGTCGCTAATACGTCCCTTGTACTCGCTTCCATATGACCCTACTGTATTAACCACCACAATGTCGTCCGTTCGAAACAATGTATTGTCACACAGTATAGTTCTTTCTAACTTTGGCTTATTCATCAATCATTCCCTCATATATGCCTTTTTTGATTTTTTAAAATTTTGAGATTCTGTTATCGACTGTAACTTTTGATTTTATCCGATGTGATTTAGAATTTTAATCTGTGATTTTCACCTCATATGCCATCATTGCAACATATAGCCTATGTGGTATCTTGCCTGCGTATGATTGTGCCACAGTGCGAATATAATCTTGCTTCACTGACTTGTATCTTTCAAATGCTGAAATAATATCTTTATGGCGTCCATTGATATTTTTACCATACACACTGCAACAAGAAGTGTAACATCGATGTTTTTCACTGTAGCTGACACCTATTGGCAAATCACCTCGCCTGTTTCTGCTTTTGATGAACAATGCATTTATATTCCTTGGAACAAAGATGCAGTTTTCTGGACAATAAATTGTGTTCCCATGGTTTAATATATCCTTGTCCAACTGCATTTCCTCATTTTGCACCTCATAATAGTTTCTATCAAACCACTTTTCAAAAACACAAAAATCATGCCACTCTTCACACACAGTAATTCCAAGATCTCTATAGTTTTTATATTTATCTTCCGAAGAATAACATCTTTTCAACATGTTTCTCCACGTTAAATAGCATTTATCATTTGTATCACCATATCGCTTTGAAGGTTTTGAATGATACCCTACCCCATATTTCATGCACTAGACCTCGTTTTTTATTTTTTTCACTATTTACCCCACTCAGTTACACCGCGCCCCAGTATACACACAGACCCCCGGGGGAGGTTTTCGGAGAATTGTTTCAATTCTCGCATCATTTCCGCTCTTCCCTGCTCAATTCGGCTCTGATCTGCCTTTTTAGGTTCAACTATTCGCTAAACATTAGTTTTGCGAATAGTTATTTTTGAGTTGCATGAGCCTTTAAACCCTTATAAATACTGTATTTCTCGCTTATTGTCTTAAAAATCTATACAATATTTCATTGTGCATTATGCCTAGAAATCAGGCACTACATCCCCAGGAAGCGCCGCCGGTGTTCCATAATCAGCTGCTATCTGCTCCGCTGTCCTGTGCAACATCCTCTCTTCCGACATTCCCACAGCTGGTGCTTGCTCACTCCAACCTCTACGGCTTTTTAATACAAACATTGGCCCCGGATTGCCGGTGCTTGCTTCGTCTTGCCATGAACTTTCACTTTCTCTATCCCATTTTTTTACCGTGTCGGAACGCGTTGTACCGAGCTCCTCACAGTAATTGTCCCTTGTTTCCCCTTTATACCAACTATAGAATGTATCTCTATTAATATTAATTAATATACAATAACGTTCTATAGTGATAACGTGATTATATTTATAACATAGGGATGTATATATATCCCATAATCTGTCTAATAGAGCTAAGTCATCAATATCGATCATAGGTTTAATCCTGTTAGATA
>JAILPF010000222.1 GCA_024699575.1 Acetatifactor sp.
TGATTTATTGCTATTGCTGTTGTTGTTATTTGAAGAGTTATTGTTGCTGTTGTTATTGTTGTTTGAAGAGTTGTTGCTGCTGTTGTTATTGTTGTTATTAGAAGAGTTATTGCTGCTATTATTATTGTTGTTTGAATAATTATTTGAGCTATTGTTCTTAGAATTGTTAGAACTGTTATTGTTGTTATTGCTCATTTTATTGCCGGAATTATTGCCGGTATTTAAGCTTGTCATTCCCGGATTTTTGGAAAATGATTTGCTTGTGTTATAAGAATTTGATTCATTTTTTGACATAATACATGATCTCCTTTAATTTGCATTTTAGGTATTTAAGTCGAATCGATGCATCGAAATCAGACTTATACACATATTATGTGCAAAAACAGAATCGTTATTCACCTTGAAATACTCGAATCAAAAAACGAACAAGAATCCAAATCAATATTATCGGCAAAATAAAATGCACAAACACAGTAACGCCTGCAATAATTAAAAATGAAATTGCCAATACTACAAGTACCAGTGAAATAACATTCCAAATTTTATGGAAAATAGAAGTCGATGTCACGTGCGCTCCATTATAATAGGAGTATTCGCTATCGCCGGAACCGTAAGTGTTTCCGCCACCGTAGAAATTTCCATTGGAATTACCGTTTCCATAGCCTGTATTCTCTTGATAACTGCTTTCCCGATATTCTCCATGTGAATTTGTATAAGTATCAATAATACTTTTTGCAATAAAACGAGGATTACCGATTTCGTCAATTGTCTCCTGTTCACTCTTTCCTTGAGGATTGTTTTCTATATAATCTTTATAATAAGAAATATTTTCATTAATTTCATTTGGCGGAACCTGTCCACTCAGGCTCTCTTTTAATTCTTCTAAAAATTCCTGTTTATTCATATGTCCTCCTTAAACCACCCTATTGTAAATCTTATTGATTGAACGGAAATCAAAAAATCCTTCCGCTATAATCAAAAACAGTTTACCATATGGGCAAACTGTTTTGAACTTTTTTTATGTTTTTTTTAGAATACTTCGAAAAATTTTATCATGCTTTCAAATATCCGGGAAATCACTACTCTTGTGAAACACAAATATAAATATTGATGAATTCTTCCCCTTCTGTTAATAATGGAACTCTGATTGATTGTATATCCGCCTGAAGTGTAAGTTTTGAACCTAACAATGAAAGCGGAGGTGTGATATCAATCAAAATACCCTGGGATGAAAACAGTGTTGCCGTACTTCCCATAATCATATTACAAAGCTCACCAAGTGCTGAGCGTGATAACTCGTCCAATTCCGCAACCGGCATACCGCCCATCATTCTGCTGGCGATTTCTTTTGCTCTCTCCACAGACATAACCAGTAAAACCTGGCCTTTCATCTCGCCGGTAACACCAACCTGGATGATAAATATACGATTATCAAATTTGAGTGTGCCAACTGCCGGCTTTCCAACCTGCAGTTTCATCTGTACCATACTTTCAAAAATATTTAAACTGGACTGTAAAAATGGATTGATATGTTTTACGTCTAACGCTTTCTTCATCTTTATTCCTCCATAGAAACTTCTCAACTGTATTCTACTATTAATCTAGTGTATTTACAATATAATTTTCAGAAATTCAATAACATTCTAATATAAATTATATCAGATTTCGGGCTGAAATGATAGAATCAAAACAGTTTTTTAGAATCATACAAGGGGACACGCACAAAGCGCATCCCCTTCATACTTCTAAATTTCATCCGTAAAAATATTTTTAAATCTTAAATCTCTTAACTTCTACGTTAATATTCTCGGTTGCCTCAGCAACAGCAAGTGAAGTACTTGCCACCTTCTGGCTGCTGTCTGCAACTTTTCTTGAACTTTCGGTAAGACTGTCTACCGTAGCACTGATCTCTTCTGTAGAAGCGCCCTGTTCCTCAGCAACAGATGCCATATTGGTAGCTACGTCATTAATCTTAACCATCTTCTCAGCCATTTCCGTCATAATGGAATTGGTACGATTCAATTCATCATAAATCTGCTGGAAGCTTTCTGCAGCATTTTCAACTGCTCCGGCACTTTCATGAATCATGGTAATATTGGATTCAGATTTCTTAGATAGTTCATCTACCTTACCGGTCATTTCGCGAATAATCTCAGCAATCTGAGTGGTTGCTTCTTCACTGTTATTAGCAAGCTGTCCGATTTCGGTTGCTACAACCGCAAAACCTTTACCTGCTTCACCGGCTCTTGCAGCCTCAATACTTGCATTCAAAGAAAGTAAGTTTGTCTGGCTTGCAATGGAATTGATAAGATCGATAATTTCGTTAATCTTTCTGGCTGCTTCATCAACGCCACGTACTGCCTGATCCATATCTGTCATAGATACAGCGATAGTACTCATACGATCTCTAACATGACTCATATCTTTCTGCTCTTCATGTGCCTGTTCTACCAAAAGATTCATCGTCTTCTGCGTAGTCTGTTCATCATCCATCAAATCGCTGAAGGTCTGAGCAAGTTCGGTTGCGTTTTCTGCAACTTCATTAACAGCAAGTGCCATGCTTTCCATATTCATTCGAATCTGTTCCATAGATTCAGACTGCTGTGCAGCTTCCACTTCTAACTGTTCAGAAGCCTGTCTTGAAGAATCTACTTCTTCGGTAAGTGTACTTGAAACATCGGATAACGTTCCAAGTGTACCATGCATCTTAGAAACAAATTCTTTCATACTCTTATTAATGTAAGAGATTTCGTCGTTACCTTTATCGTCAATATTTACAGTGAAATCACCATCTGTAATTAATTTGATATCATCAGTCAACTTATTAACCGGTTTACGAATCAATCTGGTAGCTGTGAGACGAAGAAATACGGTTGTAAGTGAAATACCTAATATACTAAAGATAATAACGAAAATAATCAGATAATAAATATCCTTCATTACAGCGCCTCTGGAAGCATATGTAAGGAAAATCCAATCTGTATTCTTAATTTTGTTTGCTGTAGCAATGTATGTATTTTTACCATCTTTTAATGTAATCTGATCACCATCGTTAACTTCAAGATGGTTCGCAACACTCTGTAAGAATTTATCATCCGGTGCGTCAGAAATCAATGTACCTTCAAGATTATTATCTTCATATACAAGGATCAGGCCCTGACTGGTAACAAGCATACCTTTTCCATTACCAATAACATCGATGCTGGAAATAATATCTTTGATACCACTTAACATAAGATCGGCACCAACAACACCATCTCTACCATCCTGCAACTTAATATGACGGGTTACTGTATCACACAATCCACCGGTATCCTTATCAAAATAAGGAACGTCATAGTGAATAAATCCTTCCTGTTCAAAAGCTCCAAGGTACCAAGGTTTTTCTGTTACAACGTAATCCGGCCCCGGATCCCATCCATTTGGTACTAAAAATGCACCGTCAGAACATGCAAGGTAAACACCTGTTGGAATAACATCACTATATTCCATCGTCTTTTTTAAATAATTCATTATTTCATTATCATCCTTATAAGGAACCTCGGCTAAACCGTCTGCAACACCGTTAAGATAACCAAATGTACTATCTAACTGTGCATCAATTAATCTTGCATCAGATTCTGTAGTTTCTTTCAAGGTTGAATTCATCAACTGATTGATTACCATTCCACCTCTAGTTCCAATACCAACCAACAATGTGATCAGTCCCAAAAAAATCAGTGGAACAACTACATTCGTAAGTTTCGTAGCTATACTTCGCTTAACAATACCCTTTCCGTTTACTTTTCCTTTACTCATATTTCTGCCTCCTTGTATAGTAAAATATTTTTAGAACCTGTATTACAAGTTCTATTGTACCATAAATAAAAGATTAGTGGTATTATTTTCTAAATATAATACAAGATTATTTTAATATTATGTAATCTTTTTTTAAATTAGTGTTTTGCCTGAATTTTACAACTTCAATTTTGTTAAACACATCCTTTACATGTTTGCTTCTAAAAAAACCGGTTTTAAATGCAGCGCAATAACGTCTGCGTGTATTTTATACAAGAAACAAATTTTTCTTGTATAAAAGGGCGTAAAAAAAGATCCCAAACTAATGTCTGTGATCTTTCAATGTGCGTTAGAGGATTCGAACCCCCGACCTTTTGGTCCGTAGCCAAACGCTCTATCCAGCTGAGCTAAACGCACACATTATAAATGGCTTTTTGATATAAAATCAAAAATGCCGGCGACCGGACTTGAACCGGTACGGGTTTGACCCCGCAGGATTTTAAGTCCTGTGCGTCTGCCAATTCCGCCACGCCGGCATAAGAAAATCTACATACACTGTATATAAATTTTCTTAGAACGAAAAATCGTTCTTAAATGGGACCAACAGGGCTCGAACCTGTGACCCCCTGCTTGTAAGGCAGGTGCTCTCCCAGCTGAGCTATGATCCCATTATTTAATTATGATTCTTTCGAATCAAACGACCCAGATGGGACTCGAACCCACGACCTCCGCCGTGACAGGGCGGCGCTCTAACCAACTGAGCCACTAGGCCATATAAAATATATTCTGTAAATAGCCGACGATCGGACTTGAACCGATAACCTGCTGATTACAAATCAGCTGCTCTGCCAATTGAGCCACGTCGGCATTTGTACTTGCGTACAACTAAGAACGCGCACGTTCGTTAGTGGACCTTCGGGGACTCGAACCCAGGACCGATCGGTTATGAGCCGATTGCTCTGACCAACTGAGCTAAAGGTCCATAGAAAATATAGCAAATTAACAGCTAAAATGACCCCAAGGGGATTTGAACCCCTGTTACCGCCGTGAAAGGGCGGTGTCTTAACCGCTTGACCATGGGGCCACAGCAACTAGTATATCAATACCAGTAGTTAGTGTCAATAATAACTGACAAACTCCCCGAGTTGGGCTCGAACCAACAACCCCACGGTTAACAGCCGTGTGCTCTACCATTGAGCTATCGAGGAATAATATCCATCTTAGGATACCTTCAAAACTACACACTAAATCAAGTTTCCATTCATCCATTTATATTTGGTCAAGCCCTCGACCTATTAGTAACAGTCAGCTACATACATTACTGTACTTCCACCTCTGCCCTATCTACCTTATCGTCTTTAAGGGGTCTTACTGGACTACTCCATGG
>JAILPF010000235.1 GCA_024699575.1 Acetatifactor sp.
TAATCATCAAAAATTTCAGGAATACTTTTATCTCCATAATAATTATAAACTGTCAATTTATTATCCCATTCAGTACCAAATACGGTGTGTATTGATGGTAACCAAATTGTATTTAAAGAATTATTAAAATCTTTAAATATATATAATGGCCACTCAAAACTTATAATAAATTGATGCCTAATATAACTAAAATTAGCGAAGTCATCCAAATTTGTTATACCTGGCAAATATGTTATATAATCAACGTTATAATAATCTAATGCATCTGATATTTTATGAACCCAAGAGCCAAAATATCCATATAGAAATTCCATATTATTTAATTCAAATTGCATAATAATATCAGGAAAATAAACGTCTTTTCCGTTATATACTAACGCATTATAAGTAGCGATTATCTCACAGCCAACGCCAGATATTTTAGTAAGTCCATATCTCAAATTACTAATCGGATATAGAAGTTGCCCATTTATCATTTTGGGACCACTTACTTTGTCGTAATATTGATTATATAAAGCACAGTTGAACTCATATTTGTTGATGATACGCGCTGACTTTGCCTCAATATAAACAATTGTATTTAAAATGGATTCACCATTTCCGAGAAGCCTAAAAAATTCATTAGTTTTAAATGATTCTATATCAGTACACCATTCACCACTAGGATCTGTTTTATTAATTGGATCTCCATCGCAATATATGTATAGATTATCCATTACACGCTGTGAGATTTGAGTATCTAAAATTTCAAAATTATCTGAATTAATAAACTGTCTTGTATTAGGATCATAATATCTATTCAACAGGTAATAGAGACCGGATTCTTTATCTCTATAGTATCCTCTATATGTAATGCTATTCAGTGAAAATGGAATTAAGTATGCTGCATTATAATTCATATTTATTATATTTCCCCATGAATCATATTCATATGAAGCAAATTTAACACCTTGTTTATTTAACAATCCTACTACATTTCTTTGGTAATCTAATTCGAAAAATACGCTATCCCTAACAATTTGATTTTGAGCATCAACTTGCATATATTCAAAGCCGGCGATATCTCCAGTGGAATTATAAATGTACCAAATATCATATTTTTTATTATTACTTTTATTTGTAACAATTTCTCGAACTAATTTCTTATTATCCCAATAATATTCGTGCAATTCCTGACTGTTCTCTTTTTCAACTCGCATATTATTAGAATCATACCTATAATATATCTGAGAATTATCTGAAAATGTTATTTCGCTTAATAGTCTTCCTTTTTCCCAAGTAAATGTCATTCCATTGAGATAAGAAACTGGATTTCCGGCATTGTCATAACTAATTGTATTTGAATTAATTGACGTTAATTGATCAGGCCACAAAGAATTGTACGTATAATTCTCTGTTGTTGGTGAACCATATAAATCTCCATTAGAGTCTAGTTCATAAGTATCAACACTCTCAATATTTCCATAATCATTATAATTATAGAAAGAAGCTGTAAGATTATGATAATCATATTCTCCAACTAATCTTCCATGAGGATCATATGAATATTGCTTTGACAAATCATCGTTATCGTCATACACTTCTGAAATATTACCTTTTTTATCAAATGTAAAAGTATTAAAATCAACATTTTGATTTCCATACAAAGCAGAATACCAAATATCTCCCTCATTACTTTCCATATACATCTCTGAATAAATATTATTGTTGTTCTCATCATAAAGCACTGTACTATAACTATCATTATATGAGTTGTATGAATATGTATATTGAAAATCGTTATCTAAATCACGATAAATTGTATTTGTATTATTATTAGATATTGCATATATTTGCTCTTCTCTAATATCACTGTTTCCTTTGATATCATTATGATTATATTCGTAATTATATCCTTTTCTATTATAATACCCTGTAATAGGTGATTTCTCAACAATGAAGCCCGTATTACCTTGGATTCCTGTGCTTTCATTATAGCTAAGAATAGTTGGATTAGCAATTCCGTTGGTATAATCATCAACCTCGTATATACAATCCATTGCATCAAATTTAAATACATATTGAGGGTCAGTATCATTATTATAATTTCTTATTTTAAAGGCTGTTATATGACTTTATTAATTGTTATTAAAACATCAAGGAGCCCATTGTTTACAAGGGCTCCCCGAGTCATAACTTTTTATATTTTGTTATTAATAATTATTAGCATTTTTTAAAAGTCAGAAAATTTGTGGGCAAGTTTTTGAGTTGAAAGGTAGTTTTTATAAAATAAGACTTACAACTTATTCGTATTCTAAAGTGTCAAACTTTAACTTTTCACCTACTGGAATTCCCAAACTATTTTTGCCAGCTTCAAGAATGAAATCATAACCGCTTAAATATATTTGTCCGGTTAAAATATCAGCTTCATGATCTTTAATTAATATTTGAGCAGCATCCTCTTGTTCTTTTACGATGACGTCATAAGTATTTACATTGGCTCCATCTTTCAAATCTACTTTGTATTCATTTTCAGAGAAAAATATTAAAGAAGTATCATTATATTTGAATTTAATTTTGTTTTTTAGCAGCATTTCAACAACAAATTCATTGGCTTTGTTAAGAGTTATCGATTCCACTTTCATTGGCCAAGATGTTTTTTTTGTTGCGCAGTGCTAATGTTAATTGATTGATATTTGGTCTCGCATATACCGAAACCGCAAAATCTTTCTCATCCTCATTGTGGGGGGAAATATAATAGTTTCCGTGGTTATGAAAAATTGATAGTTGGTTTTCAGAAATTTCGTTGTCGACAATAAAATATACATACGGTGCTTTCCGCTTATACATATGTCCATTAATCTCATACATTAAATTTTTATATTTCACTATACAAGTATTGGTATTACTGTCTTCATAAATATAATAATTTTCTTCTAATGCTTTGGAAGTATTTTTGTACTCATTTTTAGAAATGAATATGAGAATAATCAACCCGACTATCAGAACGAAAATAGTGGACGCTAGTAT
The DNA here is from genome assembly GCA_024699575.1 of Acetatifactor sp. Classification (GTDB taxonomy): domain Bacteria; phylum Bacillota; class Clostridia; order Lachnospirales; family Lachnospiraceae; genus Acetatifactor. The sequence goes on from JAILPF010000235.1 coordinate 3,010, forward strand.
AATAAAAATAATTTTAAAAATGTCTTTTGATTTTTGCACATTAACCTCCTAGTAAAAACTTAATCCAATATTATTGGATTAATTATAAATCCCATATAATAAATTTGGAATTCATCGATATCTACTAAATCATAGTAATCATCAAAAATTTCAGGAATACTTTTATCTCCATAATAATTATAAACTGTCAATTTATTATCCCATTC
>JAILPF010000242.1 GCA_024699575.1 Acetatifactor sp.
TGTTCCATTTCCACACAAAACAACCGTTCTTTGTGCTTATATTATAGCACCAAACAGTACTTATGGACAGTCTTTTTTATTCATTTAAAGTAAAACGATAAACAGTGAAAACTTTTTCCCCGCTTTGGCTAATCAAATCAACCTGTTTCAGTCTTCCGCCCGGCCGTCCGGTCTGCAGAAATTGCTCCAGCCAGGACAAGTCCCTCTCCGGTTTTGCAATATAGAGTACATCCTCTCTATCTGTCAGCGCCGTCGCGCCATCCGCATTTTCCCACTGTTTCACCTTATTCTGCCAAAGCGGGCTATCGGCAAGCCACCCCCCTGCCAGTGCGACATTGTCCGCCGCCGGAGATTTACTCCAAACCTTATCCGTATATCCTACCACAGAGTACACATCCAGCAGGTAGAAGTTCTCTTTCCTCTCTGCACAATACGCTTCCAGTATATTCCAATCCTGTTGCCTTATTCCTTGTTCTGCAGCCTGTCTCCCACTCTGCACGCTCAGGGATATCCCCGCAGCCGTCAGCAGGACTCCAATACCGATTACACTGATAGCAACATACTTTTTCTTTTCCTGCAGCATTTCATAAGTCAAAAGTCCCGCCAGCAAAAAAATTTCCAGGATGTGCAGGGAAAGACTGATTCGCTCCGGGAATCTCCCCTGCCAGATCAGAAAAATCCAAATCATGCTGCGCCCTGCTATACAAGCGGCTTCCAGCACAATCTTCCAAATCTTTTTCCCTGCTGCCAGAAGGATAAACAGTCCTGCATACAGCAGTCCTGCAATCAGATTGTAGGGAGCACTCGTATATCTCACATAGTAATAATATTCTGTAAGCGTCTTTTTTAAATAAGTCTTCTGCAGTTTCTGATTTCCTATCTGCTGTTCTGTCAGTTCTGCCAGTTTTTTTAATTGTTTTGCATCGATAGAAGTATCCAGCAATAGGCCGTACTGTTGTATCAGTTCATACTGTTCCCGACTGATTCCTGCTTCGTCATACATTTCTTTATGTTCTTCAAACGGAAGAACACCAAGATAGTCATACAGCTGTGTACGTGCCTCATTGTACTCGGTATATTCCTGCCATTGCGGTCCGGCATACATCAAGGTGTTTATAGCCGAGCAGAGGCCTATCGTCGCCGCAAGCAACAGTATCAGTCTCAAATACTTTTTCCACTCTTTTGAAAATATTCGCCACACAATCGCCACCAGCAGAAATGGCATGGACAGGTAAAACACCTGGCTCCTTACACAAAAGCATAACAGCCACAGAATCACCGGCCAGATAACCGGCACATCCAGAGCTACCAGAAACAATGCCCCCGCAGCCAGCAGTGCCGCCACAAGCGTGTAATGCAGCAGAAGATATTGCGGAATAAAAAAGGCAACAATCAGGGAGCACCCGAAAGCAAACGCAGCACCGATATTCAAACGGCTCCGTCCCTTCACTTTATGATAGATTCCCCAGAGAATCGCCATCACTCCCACGGCAAAGAGTAAGGTCATACAGATAGAATACCATGGAATATTCCCGTTGATTTTATAGAGCATACTAAGAACACCCGTAAGCGGATACTTCATGTAGATTGCATGTCCGTCGGGTGTTCCGGAATAATTGCCGGATATGATGTTTCGAATCGCCGTATCATCATTTAAGCCGTAATACATAGTTGCCTCTTACACTCTGAAAATATTTTTCTCGGTAATCCTGATTTTCCCTTCCTTGAGCAAATGCCCTACTGCACGCTTAAACTGGTTCTTACTCATCCCTGTTTCACGCTTGATAATCTCAGGAGACACTTTATCGTTGAAGGGCAAGGCACCCTCATAGCTGTCCAAAACCTTCAGCAGTTCTTCCGCATCCTTATCCATCTGCAGATATGCCTTCTCACGAATGCTCAGAGAAAGCTTTCCATCTTCTCTGACCTGAATTACTCTGGCAGTAATGTCGTCACCAATCCGAATGTCTCCGTAAAGTTCTCTCTTGGGAATCAGTGCAGAATAGATATTATCCACCGCCACAAAAGCACCAAACTGCTCACTGGTCTGGTACACACGTCCTGTCACCTTTGCGTCCACATCATAAGGACTGTCCGTGCGAAGACTCTCATATACATTCATGGTTGCGCAGAGACGTTCGCTCTTGTCAATGTAGAGAGACACCAATACTCTTTCTCCCTCACGCACTCTTTTCGTCTGCTGTTTGAAGGGGAGAAGCAAGTCTTTCTCCAGCCCCCAATCAAGAAAAGCCCCGATTTTACCCACCTGAGACACGGTAAGTTCTTTCACCTGTCCCATCAACAGCTTGGGTGTGGTGGTCGTGGCAATCAAACGGTCACTGGAATCTTTATATAAAAATACTTCTATACTGTCACCCATTTCACTGTCTTTCGGCACCCATTTTGCAGGAAGCAGTACTCTTTCCTCCTGATGTTCCATGGATAACGCAAGATACACACCGAAATCCACTTTTTTCACAATTACCAGTTTTTGTTTTTCACCTAATTTCAACATAAGCATTACTGCTCCTTTCGAACAAATTCCACGCAGGCGTAAGGTTTTCCCTCCTCATCCGCCAGCGAAACAATGCACTTATCCGGGTCCAAAACCACATAAGGGTAGAAAATATCATTCAAAAAAGCCTGCATTTTATACTCTGCACGCAACTGTCCAATCACAAAGTTCTCCGGCAGAAATTCCATCGCAATATCCACGTACTGCCCGTTATTCACATGATGGTTGGTATCCAGATGATACTTTTTCACCACAATCGGATCCGCAGGAAAGCCTCCCTCCGGTATTTTGATTTTGCGGGGTGCATATTCCATCGGCAGCTTTTCTTCCAAACGGAAGCCATCCAGTATCTCTTTTGTCGGCACCGCCGGTTTTCCGGTCTCAGCGTTCAAGAGGCTCCAAAGAGTGTTTGCCACAGCAATCCTCTCTCCATCCTTCGTCATCATGGCAAAATTACGAGACCCCAAAAAAGCTTTGAACTCATAAGGCAGCGTACCGATTACAACTTCTTCACCCAAGTCCGGATATCTGTCCACCACTATCTGCCAAGAGGACAGCACCCAGACCAGATTCTCTTTTCTGCAATATTCAAATCCAAGTCCCAAATCTTCTGACTGAAAAGTAGAACAGTCCTGAAAATAATTTAAAAGGGAAGCCATGGTCAGCTTCCCGTCACAATCTGTCTCACTATAACGGATTCTACTGTTGAATGTATACATCTGCCCGCTCCTGTCTGCACATTATTAGTTTTACTGTAACAAAACAGCCGGGAAATTTCAATAGGAAATCCCCCGGCCGGAATCATCAGCTGTAAATTAATTCCCGATACAGCACACAGTTTCAATATTATACTTTAAATACATGGATAGCCGCCGAAAGATCTTCTGCGTCATCCTTAAGCCCCTTCGCTGCGTTGGCAAGGTTCTGTGCAGCCTCAACCTGGCTTTCCACA
>JAILPF010000253.1 GCA_024699575.1 Acetatifactor sp.
ATGCGGGACTGGTTACCACCATTGCAGCCAGTACCTCGGATGAAGTGGATTATGCACTTGAGGGAAGCGTGTTTGTGGCAGGAGCTGCCGTTCAGTGGTTAAGAGACAGTATGCGCATGATTCGATCCTCAGCCCAGTCTCAGGAATACGCACAGAACGCAGAAGACACGGCAGGTGTGTACATTGTACCTGCGTTTGCGGGAATGGGTGCACCATACTGGAATCAATATGCGAGGGGAACGATTGTGGGCATCACCAGAGGCTGCACGAAAGAACATTTTATCCGGGCAACGTTGGAATCCATTGCTTACCAGACGGCAGATGTACTGCGGGCTATGGAACAGGACCTCGGATTGAACATCAGAGAACTCAAGGTGGATGGCGGCGCCAGTGCCAATAATTTCCTGATGCAGTTTCAGTCGGACATCATGCAGGCAACGGTCAGAAGACCGGAGTGTATTGAGACGACCGCCCTGGGAGCTGCTTACCTGGCCGGACTGGCAGTCGGCTATTGGAAGGACAAGGAAGAAATCAAAAAGAACTGGCAGATTGGGGCGACCTTTACTCCGAAGATGGATGAGGCAAAACGCGGGGAACTTCTGAAAGGCTGGAAGAAGGCTGTTAAATGTGCACTGATCTGGAGCGAGGACGATGGGACAGACTTGTAATGTAAGAAAAGTATGATAAAATGAAGACTATGAATTTAAACAATTATTCTGTCGAAATTCAAAACTTCATAGAGCGAGTTGAGGAACGCAGAGAGCGCTTCGGATATGTGGACGAACACACCTGCCAGCGTTTGCTGGAGTATGCCGCCGATGTGAACTCGATTGCCCTTTCTGGCAGGGGATATTATTATTTTGCAGAGTATTATTTGCATAGAAAAGAAAACGCGCAGGCAATGCATTGCCTGCGGGAGAGTGCAAAATACTTCTTGAGTGAGGACAGGAGCGAGGAACTTGCGCAGGTTTATTATCTGATGGGAGTTACCTCACAGCAGATGGGCAGTGGATTGCTTGCACTGAATTATTTTTTTACCGGATTGGAATATGCACAGCAATGTGCAGTCAGCCTTGCATCAGCCAGAATTCATGAAGCCATTGGATATATTCTTTTATGCATGAAACGATACCAGGAATCCGTGTCGCATTATGAGCAGGCAATCACCTGCTACAAAAAGCTGCAACCGTCTGATAAATATGCGTGCAATCTGGTAATGTGCCTGGTATACAAGGGATTCAGTCATCTTTTGCTGAAGGAAACGGAAAGTGCACAGCTTTCTCTGGAGGAAATTGTTTCCCTGAAGGGGAAGGAACTGCAGGATGAGGCAGTTCCGGTGTATGTGCGGATGCTGGAGGCGTTCTTCTATGAATGTACCGGTGCGATAGCGGATGCAGAAACCCTGGGGGATGAGCTGGAGGAATTGTTCCGCGAAGGAATTGCTTCCGGCAAGGTGATGAATGCTCTGATTCCCGTTGCGGATTTGCTGGACCACTGTAAGCTGTATGAACGTTTGCATAAGCTGGTTGAGATTTTGGACGGGAGGGGATTGGATGACCGTGGAGACATTTACATGGCACTCTACCCGTACAAGAGCAGATATCTTCTGGAGACGAAGCAAATGGAGAAATATGTGGAGTATTCCAGAAAATATTTCTCTGTGTATGATAAACAGTTGCTCGACTCGATTCAGGTAATCGCGCAGATACTGGAGTTACAGGAGGAACTGCGTGAGTTGGAGAGAAAGCAACGCATTACCAGAGCCTACAATCAGAAATTGAAGGGGATTGCCCTGTTTGATGTCCTGACAGGTCTGCCCAACCGGGCGAGCCTGAATGAGTATCTGGCTGAATGCTTTGAAGAGGCAAGAGAAAACGGTAAACTGCTTGGAGTGGAAATTCTGGACGTGGACTATTTTAAGGAATATAATGACATGCATGGGCACCTTCAGGGGGATAAATGTCTGGAGGCAGTCTCATCCATTCTTCGGGAGACGGCAAGTGAACGCACCTTTTGTGCCAGATATGGCGGAGATGAATTTGTAATTGTCTACCGGGACATGACGGCAGAACAGATTTCTAGGGTTGTGGAGCGGATTCAGAGTGGAGTCAGAATGCTGCAGATTCCGATGGGTGAAGCTCTGCCCGGAGAGAATGTCAGTGTCAGCCAGGGAATCTTTATGCAAATTCCCGGCAAGGATGATAAAGAATGGGATTTTTCCGCAATGGCGGATAAATGTCTCTACCGTGCAAAACGCGGCGGAAGAGACCGTTATTATATCAGTACAGAATACGAGAGAAAATAGGATGGGGAGAAGATGTTAGTTCAAAAGTATAAGGATATGCTGTCCGGTAAATCTGTAATCAGACAGCTTGCTGAGTATGCTGCAACAAGAGGAAAAGAAATCGGATACGAGAATGTGTTTGACTATAGTCTGGGTAATCCGTCTGTTCCGGTTCCGCAGGAATTTACAGATGCAATGATAAACATGCTGCAAACCATGGAGTCGTCAGCATTGCACGGATACAGCCCGAACCCGGGAATACCTTCCGTGAGAGAAGCAGTGGCGGCTTCCCTGGAGAAACGCTTTGGAATACCTTACCGAAAAGAACATATTTTTATGGCATCCGGCGCAGCGGGAGCACTGGCTCATGCCTTTCGTCTGGTGACGGAACCGGGAGACGAGATTCTGACTTTCGCCCCCTTTTTTCCCGAATATCATCCCTATGTGGATTTGACGGGAGCAGTACTTAAGGTGGTGCCACCGGACACAGAGCGTTTTCAGATCAATTTTGATGCCTTCCGGGAAATGCTGAATAAAAAAGTGATGGCTGTGCTGGTCAATTCTCCCAACAATCCATCCGGCGTGGTTTATTCTGAGGAAACATTAAAATGTCTGGCTGAGATTTTAAGAGAAAAATCCGTGGAATATGGGCATGAAATCTATCTGATTTCCGATGAACCTTACAGAGAGATTGCATTTGATGGCAGACAGGCACCATGTGTGTCTTCCTTTTATGATAACACCATTATGTGCTATTCTTTTTCGAAATCCCTTTCCCTTCCCGGGGAGCGAATTGGCTATGTCGCAATCCACCCCAACTGCTATGGGGCAGAGGATATGGTGAATATGTGTGTGCAGATTTCCCGCGGTATAGGACATAATTGTCCTGCGAGCATCATTCAGCTTGCGGTGGCGCAGGTGCTGGAGAGGACCGCAGATTTGAGTGTCTATGAGAAAAATAGAAATTTATTGTACGATGAACTGGTGCGTCTGGGTTTCACCTGTGTGAAGCCCGACGGAACCTTCTATATTTTCCCCAAGGCGTTGGAGGAGGATGCAAAAGAATTCTGCCGGAAAGCTTTAAAATATGACTTGATTTTCGTGCCGGGGGATGGCTTTGGCGCGCCGGGATTTTTCCGTATGGCCTACTGTATCGATACGGAAAAGGTTGAGAGGTCTCTGGAGGCGCTGCGCCGGTTTGTGAAGGAAGAGTACGGACGATAAACAAGAGAATGAGGAGGAAGAAAAATGTATCAGGCTGGACTTGTTTTGGAAGGCGGTGGAATGAAGGGCGTGTATACCGCCGGCGTTTTGGATTTCTTCTTGGAAAAGAATCTGGAATTTTCCAGTGTTTATGGTGTGTCAGCTGGCGCGTGCCATATGTCAAGCTACATCTCCAAACAAAAAGGACGGGCGCTTGCAGTCAGTGTGGATTATCTGGACAGTAAAAAGTATTGCAGCATGGAAAGTCTCCTGCTCACGGGTGATTTGTTCAACGTGGATACCTGCTATCACCTGATTCCGGATTATCTTTATCCATATGATTACGATACATTTTTAAAGTATACCGGAAAAGCATACAGTGTTGTGACGGACCTGGAAACAGGAAGAGCGGAATATCTGCGTATCAGGGATTTACGCAAGGACATCGATAAAATCAGAGCATCCGCATCGCTGCCACTGGTTTCCAGAAATGTGAAAATCGATGGTAAGTATTATCTGGATGGGGGCTTAAGCGATTCAATTCCGATTCAGAAATCGATTTTGGATGGAAACAGAAAGAATGTGGTTGTCATGACAAAGGAGGAAGGGTATATCAGACAGGCTTCCTCGCCTGCACAACTTGCGCTCATAAAGGCACGCTACTTTAAATATCCTAAATTATACGAGAAAATGGCAACGCGCCATGAGGACTATAACCGCTGCGTCCAAATGCTTGAGAGACAAAAAGCTGACGGACAGACCTTTGTGATTCGTCCCAAGACAAAGAGCGACGTGGGGAGAATCGAGAAGGACAGAGAAAAACTGATCGCCCTGTACGAGGAGGGCTATCGGGATGCGGCTGACTGTTATGATCAGCTGATGGAATATTTGGAAAACTAGTTGAAGGAGCAGAATGATGTTGGAGATTATTAAAGCAATTATTTATGGAATCGTGGAGGGAATTACGGAATGGCTGCCGATCAGCAGTACCGGACATTTGATTCTGGTAGAGAAACTGATTCCGTTTCATTCCACCAGCGAAGGTTTTTTTGATATGTTTGATGTGGTGATTCAGCTGGGTGCAATTATGGCGGTTGTATTGCAGTTTTGGAAGAAAATCTTGCCCTTTGTCCTTACGGCGAAAGAAAGAGAGGCATCCAGCAGTAACTCGTTCATTAAAATGGACATTATGACCATGTGGTTTAAGATAGCTGTTTCCACAGTGCCTGCGGTAATTATCGGTCTGCTTTTCGATGACTTGTTTGATGCGCTGTTTTATAATCCGGTCTGTGTTGCAATTGCGTTGATTGTTTTCGGTGTCGCATTTATCGTGGTGGAAAACTGGAATAAAGGCAGGAAACCAAAGGTCAGAAGCCTTGCTGACATTACTTATCAGACAGCACTGATTATCGGACTGTTTCAGGTACTGGCAGCGATTTTCCCGGGGACATCCCGTTCCGGTGCTACCATTGTCGGAGCGCTACTCATCGGTGTGTCCAGGACCATCGCCGCAGAATATACCTTTTTCCTGGCAATCCCTGTAATGTTCGGGGCAAGCCTTTTGAAGGTTGTGAAATACGGCTTTGCCTTTACCGGAATGGAGCTTGCATTGCTTTTGGTCGGAACGGTGGTTGCATTTATTGTATCTTTGTTCGTGTTGCGCTTCCTGATGGGTTATATCAGAAAGCATGACTTCAAAGTGTTTGGCTGGTATCGTATTGTACTGGGCATTGTGGTGCTATTAGGTTGTTGACATTTACACTTTAATGGACTAAACTAATGCTTGTAAGGTTGAATATTTCGCCGTTTGGCGAGTATATAGTTTGTAAGCAAGGAAGGGAGAAATGATTATGGCAACAAAGAATACCACACCGGTAAAAACCGATGCTGTAAAGGTAACTACTGTAAAATCAGAAGCTGTAGCGGACAAAACATCTGCTGCTCCTCAGACTACTGTAGCAAAAGCAACTCCTGCTGCAAAGAAAACGACTACCGCAGCGAAAGCTACAAAGACAACGAAGAGCACCAAAACTGTGAAGAAAGCAGAGTTAAAGACTACTCTGAATGTCCAGTTTGACGGCAAGTCCTATACAGAAGAGGATTTGGTTAAGATTGCAAAAGATGTCTGGAAATTCGACCTTAAGAAAAAAGCTTCCGATTTGACCAGCATTGATTTGTACATCAAGCCTGAGGAAGGCCGCGCATACTATGTAATGAACAAAGAGTTCATGGGCAGCTTCCAGGTATAAGAAATAAAATGAAATAGACATATTATCAGAGCCGCTGTTTTCCGGAGATTGGAGAACAGCGGCTCTGTTGCGTGAAGCGCAAAGAAATTACAAGAAAAAGTAAAAAACCTCTATTTTAAGAAAAATCCTTTTGCAGTATGCTGAGAGTGCTAAATTGGGAAGAGAGGATTTTTTTATGGAACAGCAGAATATAAGATATCATTTAACAGATCTGGTGGAAGGAGAAGTATACGCGTTAGGCGATGGTGCTTTCATCGAAAAGAGAGTTTTTACGGATCGGTTTGGCAGAGACGTTATAGAAATATTTGTCAATAACGGTGCTTTATCATTTACAGTCTTACCGCAGAGATCAATGGATATCGGCGAGATTTTCTTAAAGGGAGAGAAGATCAGTTGGGAGAAGAGCAGAAACGCGTTGCTTCATCCGAAGAGTGTAGACTTGTCGGTAGACAAATGGGAAAAAGGATTTTTCGCAGCGGTTACCACCCTCGGGCCGGAAGTGTTTGGAACACCGGATGAGATCAGAACGGTACATGGAACCGGTGCATATTCACCGGCTGAATTGCAGACGGTTACGATATCCTGTGCAGAACACAGAATTTGTGTGGCAGGAAGGGTGCCGATTGTGGGATACGAGAAAGAACCGGTTTACGAAAAAGAAATCCGTGTTGAGACGGTTGCCGGAGGAGAATCCTTCATTCGCTATGAGCGTACAAACAATCTGACAGAAGAACGACAGCACATAGACGACGGATTTCATATCCAGCTTGCGGGTCCATTCATGGCGCAGGGAGGCAGCTATGTGCTTCCTGTAAAGACGGAGAGAATGCTACTGCGCGACTCTGCACCCGTGGAAAAGAATCCTAAGGATATCTATCAATTCTCCGAAGTTTTAGATCCTATCAGATGCTATCAATATATTCCGGAGCAGGTGACCGGACTGGAAAACGTCAGGGACCTTGCAAATTATACAGAAATACAGGATTCAGGGAATAGACTGACAGCGGAAATGATTGTGAATAAAGAGGAGACACAGGCAGCATATATTGTAAGACCTCTTTCTGCCTTCCCAAGGTCGCTTCTTGCAAAAAGCGCCGGAGATGGCGCGATGTATGCCATCGAACCGTGCAAGACCCGCCCCAATTCTATCAGACAAAAGGCAATCGATGGCGAATTGATGTATCTCGATGCCGGGGCAGGTTTTGACTCCTGGATTGTTGTCGGTGTTTTG
>JAILPF010000313.1 GCA_024699575.1 Acetatifactor sp.
GGGGCAACACTACTATGTGGGCGTTGAAAATTATGAATCCATGAAAATGATTGTGAATCATTTTATAGAGCACCACGGTTTTAATAAAATTGATTATATTTCGGGACAGTCGTTCAATATGGACAGTCAGCTGCGCCTGCAGGCTTATTGTGATGCTTTGGAAGAACATGGGATTCCTGTGGAAGAGGAGAGGATTTTCCCGGGAACCTTTACCAGTGAACATGGCAGACAGGTTGCATTACAATTGCTGAATTCAGGGGAAGAACTTCCGCAGGCGATAGTGTGTGGTAATGATGCGATTGCAATTGGCTTATGCAATGTTCTTCGCGAGCATGGAATAAAGGTGCCTGAACAGGTTGCTGTCTCCGGTTTTGATAATATGTTTGAGGCTAGGAATTACGTCCCCAGATTAACGACAGTTGACAGATCACTTTTCAATGTGGGACGTGCAGCATTACTTAAGATTGCCGGATGTTTAAATGCAGAACCAGTGGAGGAAAGTGAATTGTTTCCGGCAAAACCGATTTTTGCGGGAAGCTGTGGATGCTGTTATGATGACGAGGACGAAATTTTAGATATCAGAAGAAAATATCTCAATCTTGTCGATCATTATGAGAGCCATTTGATGGAAAATAATGCGATGATTGAGGACTTGAATGAGAGTGTTTCATTCCCTGATTATATCAAAAGATTGAAAACGTATGTGAAATATTTGGAATGTGACAGATTCTACCTTTGCCTTGATAAGGATTTGGTGGAAAAATTGCTGAAGACAAGTGTAATTGACAGTGATGTATATTTTGAGGATTCTCCGAGGATAAAAGGATATTCAGCAACGATGGATGTTGTGGTGGCTTATGAGTACGGTGAGTTCCTTTCCTCTTACGGTGATTTCCCCACAAAACAGCTTGTGCCATGGACGGGGAATAAACATGGTTCCCATACATTGATTTTCTTCCCGGTTCATTTTCAAAATCTGTGTTTTGGATATATTATTGTGGAAAATGGCAAATATATGCTTTCCAGTGCACTGTATCGTATGTGGTTGATTAATCTGTCAAACAGTCTGGAAAATCTGCGCAAACAGACAAACCTGCAGACGATGTTAAACCGTTTGGACAGACTTTATGTATTGGATTCGCTTACCAGAATTTATAACCGGTTCGGGTTCGCAAGATATTCCGGAGAGAGTTTTCAGGAATGCATCGATGAAAAGAATGGTGTTATGATTTTGTTTGCAGATCTGGATGGTCTTAAAAAGATTAATGACCGTTATGGGCATGATAAAGGAGATTTGGCAATTAAAACGGTTGCTTTTGCTTTACGCAGGTGTTGTCAGGATGGAGAAGTCTGTGCCAGGTTTGGAGGTGATGAGTTTGTGGTGTACGCTCCGAACTATGATGAAGAGAAGGCACATGATTTTTGTGAGAACTTTGAAAGAGAATTACTGCACTATAATGAAGTCCTTGCACAACCGTTTATTGCACAGGCAAGCTATGGATATGCATTTTTCGTTCCCGAACAGGGCGATACAATAGAACAATATATTGTTGAGGCAGATAAGAAAATGTATCGCGTGAAGAAAAAACGGCATGCAAAACAAGAGAGAACGTGAAAAAATATGAGCATGATTTGTTTGCGGAGGCTGGCGGACAGATATGGGGAAAACAGAAAAAAAATTAAAGATAGCCGTTGTCCTGGCGAGTATGAGTGGTATTGAATACGCATACGAAACGATTCACGGAATTGTGGAGGAAGCACAGAATAATTTTGCTGATGTTTACATTTTTAATGCGAATATCAGTACGGATGAGACGGTAAAACACAATATTGGTGAGTATGCCATTTATTCTCTGGCAGATTATAAGTCGTTTGATGGGATTATTCTGTTTGCAAATTTAATTCAGGGCTATTCTGTTTACAGCAGCGTTATTGAACAGATTCGTTCTTCCGGAGTGATGGCTGTCTGTATAGATTCGGAGCTGGACGGTTTTTTCTTTGCGGGAGTTGATAATTATCAGCCCATGAAGGAACTTGTCAATCATTTAATCGAATATCATCATTTTACTAAAATTAACTGTATTTGCGGACAGGATTTTAACTCTGATAACAGAGAGCGACTGCAGGCATATTGCGATGCGTTGCAAGAGCATGGAATTCCTGTGGAGGAAAAAAGAATTTTCAGAGGGGCGTTTACAAATGAGCATGGACGTGCTTCTGCTCAGAGAATGCTGGACAGCGGAGAGGAACTGCCGGAAGCAATTGTTTGCGCTACAGATACGTTGGCAATCGGAGCAAGAATGGTATTTGAACGAAATGGAATTAAAATGCCTGAGAGGGTGGCGGTTACCGGCTTTGATGATATTTTTGAGGCCAGAAATTCCATTCCCAGATTGACTACGGTTAACCGGAATCAGAGAGCTGTAGGCCGGGAGTCGGTAAAGAAGATTGTCGGCGTGATTCACGGAGAGGCAGTGAAGGAAAAAGAACGTTTCCCGGCTACTCCGATTATCCGGGAAAGTTGCGGATGCCAGCCGAATGATGAAAGTGATATTCAGATGATCCGCCAAAAATATATGCAGACTGTAGAACAATATGTTGAGTGCCTGTATATCTGTAACAGCATGATGGAAGAGCTTACGGGTAGCCGGAATTTTACAGAACTGCTGGAAAAATTGAAAAGATATGTCAATCATTTGTTTGATGGAGGATTTTATCTGTGCCTGGATAAGGGACTTGTGGACGAACTGAAGGGAACCTCTGATATTTCTGATACGGTAATATTATATAATGACGCAAAAGCAGGAAAACTGCCTGAAGAACTTAAGGTGGTACTGGGGTGTGAGCACGGTGAAAAAATAGAATTACCGGTTTTTTGCTCAGGAGAAATGATACCGGCATTGGAAGATGATGGAAAAACGCATATATTCGTTTTTACACCGGTTCATTTCAGAGATAACTGTATGGGGTACGTTGTGACAGACCGGTGCGATTTCCCTTTGTTAAGTCCGCTCTTTAATACGTGGATGATTGATTTGTGCAATTGTCTGGAAAGTTTGAGAAAACAAAACAATATGAAAAAAATGGTTGCGCAGCTTGATCAGATGTGTGTAATTGATGCACTCACAGGACTGTATAACCGAGTTGGATTTGAACGCTATACCGAGCTGAGCTTTCGTAGATGCAAACGGAAGAAGAAAACATTTATGCTTTTGTTTGTGGATATGGATGGACTGAAATTAATTAATGATCAATATGGACATGATGATGGTGATATGGCCATTTTGATTGTTTCCAATGCCTTGAAGAATGCGGGCAAAGGGACAGAGGTCTGCTCCAGATACGGCGGCGATGAATTTGTCATATACGGTGAGGACTATGGGGAAGAAGACGCAAAGGCATACTGCGATAAATTTCAAGAGCTTCTGCATATGTCAAATGAAGAAAAACTTCAGCCGTATCTGGTGAGCGCGAGCTGTGGCTATGTGATTGCGACCCCGCAGGAGGGAGATATTCTGGATAAGTATATAGATATCGCAGATACCTATATGTATCGTCAAAAACAAAAAAAGAAAGAACAAAAACTCTAACCGCCTGATAATGTCAGAATTATCGATTAAATATCAAAAAAAACAAATAAATTAAAAATTTTAGCATTGTAATCTGATTTTAATTGTGCTAAAATTAATTGTAGTAATGGGGTCGGAGAGACTTTGAAATAATGGAGGAGTACATATGAGTAGTGTACAGCTGTTGGACAAGACAAGAAAAATAGGGAAATTACTTCATAATAATAATTCCAGTAAGGTCGTGTTTAACGATATTTGCAAAGTTATGCGTGAAATTTTGAATTCTAACGTTCTGGTAATCAGCCGAAAGGGTAAGGTTCTTGGTGTGGGCCGTTCTGAGGGAATTGAGTCCATTACAGAACTGATTGATGAGAATGTGGGTGGATTCATTGATTTGATGCTGAATGAAAGACTTCTTGGAGTGCTTTCCACCAAGGAGAATGTCAATCTTGAGACTCTTGGGTTTGAAAATATTGATACAAAGAAATTTCAGGCAATTATCAATCCCATAGAGATTGCGGGTGAGAGACTGGGTACGTTGTTCATCTACAAATGCAATGAGCAATATGATATTGATGATATTATTCTCTGTGAATATGGCTCTACGGTTGTTGGATTGGAAATGCTGAGAGCTGTCAATGAGGAAAGTGCTGAGGAAAGCAGAAAAGTTGCGGTTGTCAAATCGGCAATCAGCACATTGTCTTTCTCTGAGATGGAAGCTATTACACACATTTTCGATGAGTTAAACGGAATGGAAGGTATTTTGGTTGCCAGCAAGATTGCGGACAGAGTAGGTATTACACGTTCTGTAATTGTTAATGCGCTCAGAAAATTTGAGAGTGCCGGTGTTATCGAGTCCAGATCCTCGGGTATGAAAGGTACGTATATCAAGGTTTTGAATGATGTCGTATTCGATGAAGTTGAGGAATTAAAGCGCCAGAATCAACGCGGATAGTGACAAGAATAATTTCATAACGAATGGATTGACGCAAACAATGCGAAAAATAAAAGGATTTATTGTTAATTGCAATAAATCCTTTTTATTTTCTTAATAGTTTCATATTTTGGGAAAAAACACACAAAACACAATATGATGTATTTTGTCGGAAAAAGTGAAAAACATATTGTGTTTTCCGTGAAATAATTTATAATAGAGTAGAGTAGGTTTCATTTATTCTGGTCGAACTATGCAAGGAGGAATGTAAATGATTAACACCAATGCATTTGACTACATTAATGTTTTGGATAAAGCTGCTGATGCCAGCTGGCTTCGCAATGAGGCGATTGCCAACAATATTGCGAATGCAACCACACCCGGATACAAGAGACAGGATGTTGCGTTTGAATCGGAATTACAGAGGGCACTTGGCAGAAATAAATATATACCTATGGATACGAAGGTGGCTAAGATCAGAACCAGCCAGCTTGCTGCCAGACCGTTTACGGATAATGAGAGTTTTTCTTACCGCCTGGACGGAAATAATGTGGATATAGAAAATGAGAATGTGATGTTGGCAGAAAACCAGTTGAAATATCAGGGGCTTTTAACCAGTATTAATCAGGAGTTTGCCAATCTGCAGTCGGTTATGAAGTAGGGACTGGAAAGGAGTAAGTTATGAGCATGTTTTCAGCATTTAATATCAATGCATCCGGAATGACAGCCCAGAGATACCGAATGGACATTATTTCCGAGAACGTTGCAAATGCCAACACGACCAGAACGGAGGATGGAACTCCTTACAGAAGAAAAGTAGTTACTTTTGAGGAGCGTGGCGGTCAAAAACATTTCAATGATATTTTGGGAAGAGTTACATCTGATTACAGCGGTCAGGGTGTGAAAGTAACGAAAGTTTCCAAAGATTATACAACGGATATGAATATGGTGTATGATCCCTCACATCCCGATGCGGATGAAAATGGGTATGTGACATATCCAAACGTTAATATCATAACTGAAATGACGAATTTGATTGATGCAAGTCGGGCTTATGAAGCGAATGCGACTGCTTTCGGTGCAACCAAATCGATTGCGCTCAAAGGGCTCGAACTGAACAAACAGTAAAATACTTTCGAATGAAAGTTGCGGAGGATAATCTGGTATGGATTTAGCAATGATAAATAGTCTTGCCCCGATTGAGAAAGTTAGTAGTGTCAGCCCGTCAACATTGACAGGAATGCTGGGACAGAAGGATATCAAAACAGAAGGAACAATGTTTGATTCTATTCTGAATACAGCCATGGATAATATCAAGACGACAAACAGCTATCTTTCGGATGCGGAAAATCAGGAGATTTTATTTGCACTGGGCGAAACAGAGAATACACATGATTTGACAATTGCATTGCAGAAGGCATCCACAGCCTTACAGTATACTGTTGCAATCAGAGATAAGATGCTGGATGCTTACAAAGAATTAATGCAGATACAGATTTGATTGCAGAAGAATAATAAAGGAATTAAGGGAGTATTGTCATGGCGGACAGACTGAAAGAACTTCTGGCAAAAGTGCAGGAGTGGTGGAATAAATATACGACAAAGCAAAAGAGTATATTTGTTATTATTGCTGCTGCGGTTATTTTTACTTTTGTAATAATCATATATGTGTTTTCCAGACCTCAGTATAAAACAATTGTGACCTGTGAGACGGCAGCGGAAGCATCCACAGTTGTGGATACCTTGACGGCTGCGGGGATTGACTATCAGAATCCGGGAAACGGTTTGGTAATCAGTGTACGCGAGGAACAGTGGGCAACTGCTAATCTTGCACTGGGAGCAGCCGGTATTATGCCGGATGGTGTTCCTAAGCTTTCCGATTTTGTTAATGGCAGTATGTCGACGACGGCAGCTGATAAAGAGAAATCCTACAAGGAATATATGGAAAAAAAACTGGTGGATGATTTTACGGCTCTCAGTGCTGTAAAAAGTGCTAAGGTGAACCTAAATGTTCCTGTGAAAAACGGGACGCTCATCCAGAATGAGCAGGAAGGCTCTGCATACATCCAGCTGGAATTGGATGGTACATTCACGTCTGCCAATGCGGCTAATCTTGCAAAGTGTGCAGCAACCTATTTAGGAAATTCTTCTACTGCAAATATTACAATTATAGATTATGACTCCAATCTTCTTTTCTCAGGTGGAGATGATTATAGTACGGCGGGTATTGCCAATTCCATGCAGGAGTTACAGCACCAGGCGGAAGCAATGATGGAGACTCAGGTAAGAAGAGCTTTGATTGGTACTTACCAGTTTGACAATGTGGTGGTTGCGAGTCATTTGATTGTGGATTACTCTGATTATGAGGAAACCGTCAGCGAATACTATGCTAATCCTGACAGGACTGAGGGAATGTTAGCTCATCAGGACCTGTATGAATCAGAAAATGAGGATGGAGTCGGCGGAGTGCCGGGTACAGATTCCAACGGGGAAGATTTGCCGACCTATATGTTTGAAAACGGAAGCAACAGTTCTTCTGCCACGACGGAGAGCAGTACAGATTATCTTCCCAATCAATCCATTAAGAATAAAACCACACCTGCCGGTGCCATTGATTACGTTCAGTCCTCTATGGCAATTACCATGTTGGCCTACAGAGAATTGACGGAGGAGGAAGCACAGGATCAAGGTCTCTTGGACGGAATCACATGGGAAGAATATAAGGCTGCAAACAGTGCCGACAGAAAAATGGAGGTAGATCCGGAATTATACAGTATGGCAGCCAATGCGACAGGCATTTCTCAAGACAATATTACCATTTTGGCTTATGAGACTCCGATTTTTTACGATAAAGAGGGCTTGAATGTTGAATGGACCAATGTCCTCAGCATCGTTATGCTCCTTGTGATTTTAGGCTTACTTGCATTTGTGGTATTGCGTAGCATGCAGACCAAGAGCAATGTTTCCGAAGCAGAAGAACTGTCTGTTGAGGAATTGCTTCAGTCTACGCCGGAATCTGAACTGGAAGATATTGATGTCGAAGCGAAATCCGAGACACGCAAGATGATAGAGAAATTTGTGGATGAGAATCCGGAATCTGCGGCAGCTTTGTTAAGAAACTGGTTGAATGAGGATTGGGCATAATTGGAAACGAGGGATAAACAATGGCTGGAAAATCAAAAGAAGGAACGATAAGTGGACTGCAAAAAGCAGCCATTTTGCTGATTTCACTGGGACCTGAGCGCTCAGCAGGAATTTTTAAACATTTGAAAGAAGAGGAGATTGAGGAATTAACTCTTGAAATTGCCAATACCAGAAGTGTTACGCCTCAGGTAAAGGAAGACGTTATCAATGAATTTTATGAGGTGTGTCTGGCGCAACAGTATATTGCAGAGGGTGGTATTTCTTATGCGAAAGAACTGCTGGAAACAGCTTTGGGGGCCGACAAGGCAATGGATGTTATTGGCAAGCTGACTGCATCCTTGCAGGTAAAACCTTTTGAGTTTGTAAGAAAAACAGATGCTTCTCAGTTGATAAACTTTATTCAGGATGAACATCCGCAGACGATTGCGCTTATTTTGTCATATCTGTCTGCCAATCAGGCTTCTACAATTATCTCTGCACTTCCTCCGGACAGACAGGCAGATGTTGCCAAACGTATTGCGGTAATGGACCGCACAAGCCCGGATGTCATCAAAGAGGTGGAACGAGTTCTGGAGTCAAAGCTTGCGAGTCTTGTAAATCAGGATTACACGATTATCGGTGGTGTGGATTCTGTTGTAGAGATTTTGAACTCCGTAGACCGTGGTACCGAGAAGCACATCATGGAAAGTCTGGAAATCGAAGAACCGGAGCTGGCAGACGAAATCAGAAAAAAGATGTTTGTGTTCGAAGATGTTCTCCTTTTGGACGACAGAGCTATTCAGCGTGTGCTGCGTGATGTGGATAATAATGATTTGGCAGTTGCTCTTAAGAGTGCTAATGAGCAGGTACAGAATGCAATCTTCAATAACCTTTCCAAACGTCTTGCTGTTATGATTA
>JAILPF010000336.1 GCA_024699575.1 Acetatifactor sp.
TATTGTCTCTAAAGAACTGCTTATTCGCCTCAAAATCTACTTCCAGCACAGCCATCCCACGAATTTTTGCATCATGGTAGGTGCCCTCTATAGGCAGGCTGCTTGAAATGATATCATAAGTCAAGGCTTTCCCACCCATCAGTCCCAAACGATAACATTCGTTCTGTGTCAGGTTGGTCGTAAGGTTCGGCATCAGTCCATCTACCAGCTTCTGGGGATTGCCGATGACTGCCTTGGGCAGGTTATGAATTACCTCTGTGAGTACCTTTCTCTGTCTCTCCGTTCTTCCGAAGTCGGTTCCAATGTATCGATTTCTGGAGTAGGCGAGCGCCTGCGCACCGTTTAAGTGAATCAATCCGCTGACGGAAGTATCCAGATTGTCCGTTCCCTGCGGGCGGTCTAAGAGCATATTGTACTCCACCAGATATCCATTGACATACTCTACCTCTCCGGTAGTCAATTCCAAATCCACACCGCCTACTGCGTCCACCAGATTGGCAAAGGCTTCAAAGTTAACCAGCATATAACGGTTGACACTGATATCAAAATTCTTCTCTATGGTCTCCATCAAAAGCTCAGGTCCGCCAAAGGAATAGGCTGCATTCAGGCGGTTCCCATCATGTCCCGGAATCTCCACATACATATCTCGAAGGAGTGATGTCATATAGATTTTCTTGGTTTCATTGCTGATGGACAAAAGAATCATCGCATCACTTCGTCCATCCTCCCCATTCTCTCTGGAATCGTTGCCGATCAAAAGGATGTTCACCACACCGTCTTCTTTCATGGGTGCGCTCTTCACGGAGTCTATCGCCTCATATTTCATTTTGCCGTACACAGCACCTACGACATAATACATTCCTCCGAAGAACACAACTGCCAGCAGCAAAAGGAAGAATAAAAATTTCTTGAATTTAGACTTCTTTTTCTTTGTCTTTTTCTTTGTTGTTTTCTGTTTCGTCTTAATCGGTTCTTCCTCCGGCTCTTCGGGCTCTTCACAGCGGCGGCTTTTTCTCTCAGTTACCTGCTTACCGGACGCCTTTGCCTTCTTCACACGTTCCCTGTGCTCCTCGCTGTCCCAGTCTTCCACGTAATCTTCCTCTCTGATTACTCTTTTGCGACGAGCTCCGGATGTGCTCTTTGACACGGGAATGACGCGAATATCTTCATCATCGTCCTCTTCATCACTCATATCAAAAAGCTGCAATTCTCTATCCTGCACAGAGTGATTGGGGTTCTCCTCCATTTCCTTCATCTCCTGTCGAAGGAAAGCTTCCAATCCCTTTTGAATCTGTTCCATTTCACGGGCGGATTCTCTATCGTTATCTCTTGCCATGGTTATCCCTCTTTTCTGTTTCCAATGTGATTAGAATACCACAACAAGATTATGCCGTCACCCCATACATTCTTAAAAATTCCTTAAAATTAGAACCGGAATTCCTCCAACATCGCTTTCAATTCCGTCGACAATTTCTGCATATCGCCACTGATGCCCATCAGATTATCCACAGAGCCTTTCACCTGAGTAATCGTCGTCTGTGTGCTCTCAGAAGTGGTTGCGCACTCCGAAGCGGATCCGGAAAGGTTATTAACCGCTTCCACAACCACCTTACAGCTGCTGTCCATACTGGAAGATAATCCATCCAGGGAAGAAACCTCTTTGCTGATAGCATCCACTTTATCCACGATCAGTCGGTACTTTTCACCCGTAGCACTCACAGATTCGTTTTGTGTCCGGACAGCCTCCTGCACCAGTTCGCGCTGCTCAGCAGCCTGATTCACACAATTTCTCAATTCTTCCAGCATATTGTCGATGGCACTTACTGCATCCGATGACTGGGTCGCCAGCGTTCTGATTTCATCAGCGACAACCGCAAAGCCTCTTCCCATTTCACCTGCGCGGGCTGCCTCAATAGAAGCATTCAGCGAAAGCAGGTTTGTCTGGGAAGCAATACCTGCGATAAGTTGAGACGCCTCTCCTATCTTTGAAGCGCTTGTCTCCATATCATCGATGGCATTAAAGATTCTTCCAAATGCCACCTCATTGGCGTCAGCATCTTTCTGAAGCTGCTCAACTACAGCCATGCCATCCGTTGTTGCTGCGCCGATTTCGCCATTGACGGTTGCAAGCTTTTCAGCAGTCTCATTACTTGCAACAACAATATCTCCCAGAATCTTGGTCTGTCTGGAAGCTTCATTGGTCTCCGAAGCCTGCGCAGAAATTTTATCTGCAATTTCATCAATGGAGGCAACAATATTATTGGTAGCATTGTCCACATCATGAGCGGAAGTATTCAAAAGCGTGGATACTTCGCTGATTTTTTCGGAAGCATTGTGGATAGAATGCAGTACTCCCTTCAGGTTCTCAAACAGTAATACAGATGCCTGACTCATTCTTCCCATTTCATCGGCACTCTTAAACAAAACCGGTGTATATTCCAGGTTTTTCTCTGCCAGCTGACTGATATTGCTGTATGTGGAACGGATACCTCTCATAATCGTCTCAATGACAAATGTGCCAAAAATACACACTGCCAGAACTACTATAATTACTAATATATATACCGTAATAATCTTGGAACTGTTATGCTGTTCGATCTGATCCAACTCGTACTGCGCATAAAGGTCAATAAAGTCCTTCATACTGTTGAGATACACGCATGCACTGTCAAATGCTTCTGAGTGAGTCTGCCAGTCTCCCTGTCCGGATTCCGGATTATAGGAGCTGTACCAGACAGCAAGGTCCTCCTTGTATTGCGCCTCAATCTGGGCAAATGTACGAGTATCGTTTAAGAAATCATCGGGATCATTTTCCGCGGTATATCCTACGCCCCGTGCCAAATCCGCTATGGTAAGTCCCGAATACACATTCGGGTATTTTGCCATGATATCCATCGCAATCTGCGGATTATCACACGCCTGCTTATAGTTGGCATTATAAGCCCCCATCTGGTCTCCCACCACGGAACGGTTTTCATACATCTTTAAATCCGCCGCGTTGGCCTGATAAAAGTCTCGCTCACCATTGATTAAATGATACGTTGCCGTATACACATCATCATACAGTGTAGTAACCAAGTCATCATGCACGCCCTTCACCAGCACTCCGATGACTACCGATAAAAATAACGCCAAAACAATCATAGGACCGACTGCAATCAAAATTTTTGCACGTAACGATTTAATCTTCATAGCTATATCTCCTTCTGTAAAATAATCAAGCAACTTCTCAAATTGTTCCTCTTAATCAAATTTTACTTCCAGAAAGAAGCTATTGTCAATACACATTGCATGTAGCTTATAAGCAGTTCCCCCATTTTTTGCGGTATTGAAGCGGAGTCATTTTCATCCGCGCTTGAAACAGGCGAATAAAATGGCTGCTTTGATGGAATCCACAGGAAAATGCAATCTCTTCCACCGTGAGCTCAGAATATTTCAGCAGTTCCTTCCCATGGTTTAAACGAGTCATGATTACATATTCTCCCGGGGAGATATCCATATATTTTTTAAACTGTTTGGAGAAATAGTATTTGTCCCGATTGCAGAGTTTTGCCAAAAGGTCCAAAGATAATTCCTCCGCGTAATGTTTTTCTATATATCCCAGCACCATTTTAAAATCCTGGGTCAGATTGAAACAGCCCGTCTGATTCGCAGTATTGTGAAGCAAAAGTCTGGTCAGGAGCGCAACAATTTTTTCTGAAACCAACAGCTCACTTTGGGGTTTTGGATTCCTCGTTTTATCCAATATCTCCGCCAGGAAATCCAGGATTTCCTGAAATGCTTCCGCTCCAAAGTTATCCCGCAAAGGAGTGCCGCCATTTGCGAATTCCTCATAATACCCCAAGGCAGAGGAACCGTTTAAATGAATCCAGGAAAACTCCCAGGTCTTTCCTGAAGGGCAATAGTACTTGTGTGGTATCTGACAGTTGATAAAAAATACTGTTCCCGGCAGGCAATGATAAACTTCCCCTTCGTATTCCAATGTTCCTTCGCCATCCTTTGTCGCCAGAATCAAAAAACTGTCTAAGCCACTGCGTTCGGTGTAATAAGGCGGATATACTTTAAACTCTCCCACTTCCTGCACATAAAAAAACAATTTTTTTGCTTTTGGGCTGGGTGTATGAATACATCTGACAGAGTCATCCGTCCACGAACAGTCCAGTTTTTCGTGTAAGCGCCTCTCTAGCATCATTAAATTTCTCCTTATTTGCAAATACCAAGATACTGCAATTATACACCAATATTCTTGGATGTAAACACAAATTATTCATATTATTATGAAAAAAAAGAACGGAGGATCAAAATGGAACAGTTCACAAAACGAAAAAAATCCCCAAAAGCCCGCATCGGTTTATACAGTGCAGGCTTGCATACCTACTGGGATCAGTTTGAAGGCTTGAAAGACTGTCTTTTGAGTTACAATTCTTTTATAGCCAAACGCTTATCCGGCTTCGGCGAGGTTTTTAATTACGGTCTGGTGGATACAGAAGAAAAGGGTCGGGCGGCCGGCGACTTCTTCAATGAAAAAAATGTGGACATTGTGTTTTCTCATGCAGCCACTTATTACACCAGTTCCTGTGTATTGCCGGTGCATCAGATCAACAAAGCGCCGGTTATCATCTTAAATCTGCAGCCTGCTCCGGAAATGGCATATGAGTCCACCGGAACAGACCGGTGGCTTGCGCAGTGCGTGGGTTGTAGTATCCCTGAAATTTCCAATGCTTTCAATCGGGCAAAAATTCCGTTTTTCGCCGTCAACGGGCTCTTGGGTCTCAGAGAAACTCCTGCATTCGCCAAGGCGAATGAGGTAACCTTTGACCGGCCGGAAGCCATAAAGGCCTGGAAAGAAATTGAAGACTGGTGCATCGCAGCAAAAGTAAAACGGACGCTTCAATACGCCAGATTTGGATTTCTTGGTGGCTATTACAGCGGTATGCTGGATATGTACAGTGATTTTACAATGCTTCAGGCTCAAACCGGTATGGACATCCATATTCTGGAGATGAGCGATTTGGACGCATACCTGAATGAGGTTACGGATAAGGAAATCACAGAAATGAGAGCAAAAATTGAGAATTTCTTTGAAATTTCCGGAGATTCTCCTTCAGACCCGATTGCCAGAAAACCTACCCGAGAACAGTTGGATTGGTCAGCAAAAGTGGCGGTTGCTCAGGAAAAAATGGTTATTGATCGCAATTTGGACAGCGTATCCTATTATTACCATGGCAGGAACGACCATTTTGAGGAAGTACAAAGTGGCTTTATCGTAGGCTTTTCTCTCCTGAACGCTCAGGGGGTTGCCTGTTCCGGGGAGGGCGACATCAAGACAGCATTGGCCATGAAAATTGCGGATATTTGTGACAAGGGCGGAAGCTTTTGTGAAATTGTAGCAGCCGACTTTAATCGCAACACCATGATTCTTGGGCACGACGGACCTTTCCATTTGGCGATTTCCAAAGGGAAGCCCATTCTTAGGGGTATGGGTGTATATCATGGCAAACGAGGCAGTGGCGTATCTGTGGAAGCCAAGGTCAATCCCGGTCCTGTTACAACCCTGGGAGTGACTCAGACCGGAGACGGGAAGCTGAAATTTAATATCAGCGAGGGAGAAGCTGTTGACGCCCCCATTCTCTTAAACGGCAACACTTCAACCCATATACGCTTCAAAGAAAATCCCGCAGAATACATGGACAAGTGGTTTGTGGAAGCTCCCACCCACCATTTGGCGCTTTCTGTTGGACATAATGCGGAATTATTCAAGAAAGTAGCCTTACTTATGGACATTCCCTACGCAATCTATTAAGCGTATCCTGAACATAACAAACGGAGTAGCGCATCCTGCTGTGCGCCACTCCGTCTCTCAATTTGTTGCCTTATTGTACTATCATTTTTTTCTTCCGTCCGGACGTTCTCCACCAAACTCTTCTTGATTCCGTCCACCAAAGCCCTGTTCTCCCCGCATTCCACCGCCGAAGTCGCCTCCGAAGCCACCCATGCCCTGACCGTTTCCATAAATCAGGCTCTCCAACGTAATCTCTGTATTCTCGCTGCCAATCTGCAAAATATATGTTTTCCCTACTTCCAGTCCCGGACAGCTTACGACTACAGAATTGAAACTTTTTTCAGACGTATAGTTTACCAGCACATTGCCTTCACTATCCAGCAAGTTCACTTCCGTTCCTGCTGCCTGATTCGTATTTGCATTCACCAGAACAGCTCCCTGTGTGGAACTTTCACTAAAGTTTTGCGCCATTCCGCTGGCACCCACAGCCATCAGTACGCCTCCTGTAATCTGAGCTGTTCCGTTATAATCCAAGGCACCGTTACCACTGTTTGTCGGTCCTGACACATACACATTTCCTCCTGTCATATAGAGGTCTCCGTTGGAATCAATTCCATCCCCCGCTGCATTGACAGATAAATGTCCCCCTGCGATATGAATCAGCGCACCATCCTGAGAGGCAAACATGTCATTCCATCCCCCGCTGTTGTCATTTCCGCCTGCGGCATTCAGCCCGTCATCATCGGAAACCAGACTGATTTCACCGTCTTGAATTTCAATAGCAAGGGCTTCCAGACCTTCATAACTTTTCGTAATGCCTATATTTCCCCCTGCAATCAGCAATACATTATCTGCATGAATCCCGTCATCGCCCGCTGAAATTTGCAGTGTTCCATTCTCAATGTATACAAAGCCTTTCTCTGTATCTTCACCGTTTCCGGCATGGATGGCATCGGTACCGGACGTGATACTGATATCACCATCTGCAATCCTTATACTATCATTTCCTGAAAGTCCCTTGGAAGCTGCATTCACCGTGATGGTTCCACTTGCAATTACCAGGTCATCCTTTGACACGATTCCATGTCCCTGTGCGCTCTCCACAGTCAGTATTCCGTTACCGTTAATGGTCAGGTCTTCCTTGGAAAAAATGACTGCATCAATATTATTCTCATCAACTGCCACAAATTCACCGGTAGATTTTAAAGTATTGGTGGTTCCTTCCGCCAATGTAATAAACACTTTATCAGCCTGTTTTACATAGATTGCCGCACCTACAGAGTTTGAGACTTCCACACCATCAAGTACTAACTGCACTTTCTCTGTGTCATCCACATCTACCGTAATCATACCGTCAGTCAATGCACCGGAAAGAATATAGGTCCCTTCTTTTGTGATAGTGACTGATTCTCCATCCAACAGAATCAGCTCACTGGCCCCTTCGTTAGAGTCTCCGCTTAAATCTCTGTCTGTAAACATATCGGCAGTAGCCATATCCACCATGCTTTCTGCCGTCAGGACACTGCCACTTTCTGATATCACATCATTGTCCATAGAGGAAACATTTGCCAGACTATCTGTAGTATCTGCACTATCTAAAGTTGCAATCATCTCATCCGAAGTTCCACACCCTGACAAAATCAGCACGCTTGTCATTGTCAACGCAATTATTGTGTGTAAAAATCTTTTTTGCTTCATGTCAGATACCTCCTTACAACTCGTCCACTCTGGTTTCCCCTTTGGACAATGCAATTTCCAGATTGCCGTTACGGCATCTGAGTTCGTCGATAAACTCCTTCTG
>JAILPF010000341.1 GCA_024699575.1 Acetatifactor sp.
CATGCCAAGAATCCATATAAAACTTGCTATTACTATCACAATCTGTAATGGGTTCACACTTGCAACAGCATTGGGATGCATCGCCGAGGAGGTTTCCAACGCCGGATTCACTGCATTGTCAATAATCACTACCCCTGAGTCAATCCGGGGTAACGCTTCCAGAGCTATGTTCTCCGGTATCACTTCGCCGCTCGGCAGAAGGCTGAGTGCGCTCTCCAGAGAAATCGGACATAATAACCGTATAGCTACCAGTCCCCATAGCAGGCAGGATATCCATCTGGGGGCTTTCTTAAGTAAAAATCTTGCAATAACCACCGCCAGAATCAACCACGATGCATTCAAAGACAGATTCATCATTTTAAGAAATACTGCCTCCATGCCTAGTCCTCCCTCTTCTTAAAAGCATCAATCATTTTCTGGATTTCCTTCACTTCATCTCCCGTCAGTTTCTTGCGGGAAGTAAACGCGGCAATAAACGCCGGAAGCGAACCTTCATAAGAGTTCTCTATGATTTGTTCACTTTTCACAGAATAAAAATCATCTCTTGCAATCAAAGAAGTAACTATGCCATTTTCGTTTTGAAGAAGTCCTTTCTCACAAAGCTTACGAAGTACGGTATAAGTCGTCGACTTTTTCCACCCCAGCTCTTTCTCACATATTTTGACCAATTCACCGGAAGGAACCGGCTCATTCGCCCATACAATATCGGCAAACCGCTCCTGTACTGCCCCAAGTTCCATTTCAAACATGTCTCACACCTCCGCCTGGTTTATAGGTATAAACCTTGCATTTAGTTTACTGCAATAAACCAAATGTGTCAAGAATCTAAACAGGGTAGATAGTAAATAATTATTTTATTTACCGTCCTTTCACACCACCTGACATACAGTTCAGTCCCAAAGCTGTTCCTTCGTTTTCGTAAATTATCAGATAGTTGTCAAGCATAATAGTATATCCTAGTGTGTCTTCGTTTTTCTCATAGGGAGAAAAGAAGTTCATCCACCTGCATACCATCATTTCCACCTTTCCACTGTATTTCTCGACTTGTTTATAGCCATTATTTAGGCTATCCTTCCGCAAAATCAAGGCCAAAAGATTATTTGTCCAATGACCTATAATGATACCACTCTTTTCAGTAATCCCTGAGTAGTCAAACACTTCTGTATGCTCTTTCTTTTCCTCAGATACCGTTTGAAGATAGTATTCCACATGAAGTTGTCTGTTCTTAAATCTACTTTCAATTACATTCACTGCTTGTGTCTTCTAAGCTTCAACCCTTCGCCAATATTTGCAATCATTTATTTACTATGTCTTCTGCTGACTTCTCACCATTCGTTGTTACTGACATATTTCATACTCTGTTTCCACCTGCTGACTAGAACTACTTGGTAGCACACGTTATTTTCTCTCCATATATCTATCACATTTACTACAATTAATTCCGAGTAGTTATCGAGCTTGGGTTTGAAATGCAACCTTATCCTTAGCTATAGTCTGACATAGTTTCTGTTCATAAGGCAAGCGAGTTGTCTCCACCTTCTTTCAAATTTGTGAGTACCAGTAACACCCTTGGTATTGGCTGTATCCCTCCCATTACTAGGGCGGATTAGGCACTTCTATCAACTAGTGATGTTCACCGCAAAGTGTAACCTAAAAAAGCCAGAACAATTTAAGTTCAGAAATTGTTCTGGTTCTTCATGAATAATTCTGGTCAAAAGCGCACACACATCAGCACCATACATCTTTTTATAATAACTCAATCCTTTCAGGTACGAAAATGATTATGGCGCAGAAGAGACGGTTCAGTTTGTTTTACGATAACTCAATCCTTTCAGGTACGAAAATTGGACAAGTGAATTGTATCATCTCCCCGGGTTTTACGATAACTCAATCCTTTCAGGTACGAAAATTGTTCTTCATAGGCTTCTATGATAAATTTCGTTTTACGATAACTCAATCCTTTCAGGTACGAAAATAGAACCATTTTCTGATTCAGATACAATACGGTTTTACGATAACTCAATCCTTTCAGGTACGAAAATAGTGAGTTGTACGGAGTAACAGCAAGTATCGTTTTACGATAACTCAATCCTTTCAGGTACGAAAATTTACTGGAACAAGTTCCAATTTCGGAAAACGTTTTACGATAACTCAATCCTTTCAGGTACGAAAATATCAAATCGTCCAATTTTTTTCTTGAAGGATTCTAAAATTTTCATCTGTTCTTTAGCCATTGCCACCTCAATATACGATAACTCCTATGTATTATACCATATTACCCATTAAAAAGATACATTATTTCCGCATTATTTGGTTTTTTTATTGTATGAAAATCAATCATATTTTCCACATTGAATAATTTCATTAAAACAATTTCGCTAATCTCTCGTAAGTTGTTTTTGTTCCCCAATTCTTGTGCAACATTCTGAAGCATTTGGAATAACTCTGTTTCGTCAATCACCCTATTATACGGCCAGTTATCTTCTAAATAGCGTATTAAATGTTCTTCCTCCGGTAGCCGAATCATTTCCTGCCCAAATAAAGCAATTCCATTCCATAATTTCTTGTTTACTTGTATATATCCAACCAGACTAGTACAAAAGACACACCACAAATTAAATCTACATGTTAGATTCTCACATCGATCCAGCAATTTCCTATACTCATCTTGCGAAATCAAATGATCCACGTTTTCGAAAACGATTATTTGCATATTTGGCATTATTCTCTGCTTTTCTCCAATAATGTCTATCACATCGCACAAAAGTTCATAATTACTTGATTGGCTAAGTTGCTTTCCGTCATCCCGAACAATTACCGTTTTTTGTATCATCTCCCATAACGAGTTGGGTTCATAATCCATTGCTAAATTCTCAATTTTACCAAGTGCTTCCTGATTTACCCGATGTAGAATTTCTTGCACAATCATTTCAATGCTCTCCAATTGTTTTTGCAGATTCATGTCATTAAGTTTTTCTTCTACAATCATTGATAACATACTTGTTTTGGTCAATTGCAAAAATGACAATAACTGATTTCTAGAACTGATTC
>JAILPF010000370.1 GCA_024699575.1 Acetatifactor sp.
GATATCCGCGTTCCATACATTTATAAACAGCATCTCTGTCTTTTTTGCTATATAAGAAAAACTCACTCGCACGAATCATCCCGTTAGGACCACCAAGCTTATGAAGATAATCAAAAATCGTCACAATCTGTTCTGTGGAATAAGGAGCTCTGGACTGTTGTCCATCACGAAATGTCGTATCGGTAATCCAGATATCCTTTGGCATATTATGCGGAACAATTCTGTCATTAAAAGGGATCTTCGGGATTTCCGAGTACGGAAACATATTTCGAAAGACATTAGGTTTCTCCACATCATCCAAAATATACATATGCTCTTCAATTTCCAGAAGATTATTCTTATGGTTCATAGTTACAGGTCTATTTTCAAACGTACTGTTATCTCTCATGATTGCACCATACCTTTCTGAACGGACCTAGTTTTATTATCTCGTATCATTGTATACAATCATACGAGGTGTGTCAATACCCTTTTCAAATTCCATGGTTTAGAATTCTTTCCGCCGAAACCATACCCCATCCCTGTAAATTCCAAGGTTCCCCAAGGTCTCTGGCCGTATACAATAATCTCTTCTTGAAATCATCAGGACTCATATTGGGATAATTGGAATAGACAAGTGCTGCAATTCCTGCGATAATCGGAGTTGCCATGGAGGTCCCGCTTCTGGATATATATGGCCTGTTTAAGAACTGATTATTACAGGATATAATATTTGTGCCGGGAGCAACAATGTCCGGCTTTCTAATCCCTTTATTGATGTCACCTCTTCCTGAATATGCTGCACACCTGCTCAAATTATTCTTATAAAAATTACCATCATGGCATCCAACCATTATTATTTCCTTATCATATCCAAGTCCGGATGCGGAAGCATTTGACGGTCCGTTATTACCGGCAGCGCAAAAAACGGAAATTCCCCTATCCGATATCTTCTTTAAATGTGTCTGTAATTTTTCCCTTTTTTCAAAGTTTCCGGATTCACCGGGACCGATTGATATATTCAGGACTCGTATAGGATATCTGTTTTTACACTGTAAAATCCAATCCAGTGCAGCCGACATTTGCTCCATTGTCCCCTCTCCAAAAGCATCCAGAACTTTTCCGACAATCAAATCCACTCCCGGAGCAATTCCGGCAAATCTTCCCCCCGATTCGGCACCGCTCCCGCAAAGAATCCCGCAGACATGTGTTCCATGTCCATTATCATCATAGATACCACTTTCCCCATGCACAAAATCGCAAAACAGTTTGATCCTATTATGTAAATCCGGGTGCTGTGCACACCCTGTATCCAACACTGCAACAGCTACACCCTCTCCTTTTCGAGGTACAAAAACCTTGTTCAACCCAATTTGTTCGCGGACTCTGAACACAAAAATCCCCCGGCATTCCTTTTCAATTAAGATATGCCGGAGGATTCTATCTGTTACGATCTTTTTTGTCTCCCCAGATACAACAGAAAAACACCTGTGAGGAAGGTCAAGCCACCCACGCACCATTTTAAGAACGATAAAATGTAATATTCGTTTTCCAAAGATTGGCTTCCACGGCTCATACTTTGAAAATTCACAAATTCCGACAGCAGTTCCTGTTCTTCGAAGGGTGTTCCATCATCAAAAAAAGCTAATGTCGTAACATTATTCAGCTGAAATCTAATCTGTTCCTCATCACCTGACAAACCTCTCTCAAAGCTTACAAGCTCAAGCTGACCGTTCCTATCCAGTGCGTATAAATTAACGTGATGTCCTTTCATGTCATTCGGAACCGTAAATATGATTGACATACTTTGCTTTCCAAGCTTTTTAAGCGGTATCATACTTTCATCCGTAAGCTTCAGATCATAGGCTGCAATACTACCCGCAAAATTGTTTCCATAAAGTCTTTTGTATGCAAACTGATATTTATCAGCATCCACCTCAGGATGAATCTCCAACACATAATGATGTGCTGAAGAATCCAGGAATGCCGATACATTGTCCAGACCGACCACTTCCACATCTGATGCCTCGGAAGTTTCTGTATATGCACGGTAACTCTCATTAGACAGTCTCTCAGCTGTTTCCTCATGTGTAGAAGTCGGCTGTTCGCCAAGATAAGTGATCT
>JAILPF010000555.1 GCA_024699575.1 Acetatifactor sp.
CGTAATGGTCAGTAAAAATGTTTTGTAAGATGTTCATAAGACCATTATGAGGGAAAAAAGAACAAAAAGAAACCCCTAACCCCTCATGAGTGAGGGGCAGGGGAGTTGATGTGTCGAAGACACTTTTTTACTTCTAAAAACGTTTTTATTGTATGGAGGATGAGATGGGATTTCAGTATCAGGAGGCGTTGGATTACGCGCTGCAAATCGTCGAACAGAATTTGGAACAATTTGTGGACAGATACCCGCATGTGAGTGAAGGCAATATTTATTCCGGGGAAGAGAATAATCTCTGGACGGATTCTTTTTATCCGGGAATGTGCTATCTGGCTTATGATGTGACCGGAGATTCAAAGTACATCAAACATGAAAAAGACTATCTGGCAAGCTTTGCACACCGCCTGCACAATCGCATCGGTATCAGCCATGATCTGGGATTTTTGTATACATTATCCTGCGTGGCGGATTATAAGCTCACCGGCAGTAAAGAGGCGTATGAGCTGGCTATGGAGGCTGCACAGGTTCTGAGTGAGCGCTACAACGAAAAAGGTAAATATATTCAGGCATGGGGAGAAATGGGAATCGGATATCCCGATGTAAAGATTATTATTGATACCATGATGAACCTGCCGTTGCTGTACTGGACAGGTCAGGAAAAGTATTTTGAGATTGCCAGAAACCATGCCAGAACAGCAGCACAGAATTTGATTAGAAAAGACTATAGCTCTTATCACGTATATCTGATGGATCCAACGACCGGCCGCGCTGTGGAGGGAAAGACTCACCAGGGATATCAGGATGAATCCACCTGGGCAAGAGGACAGGCATGGGCAGTATACGGATTTGCTATTTCCTATCGATATACGCAGGATAAAGAATTTTTAGAGGTTTCCCAAAAAACTGCACAGGTATTTTTGGAGCACTTGCCAAAAGATTATGTCTGCTACTGGGATTTTACATTTACGGATGAGAATCCGGACATCAGAGATACATCTGCAGCGGCGATATTTGTATGTGGTCTGTTGGAATTATGCCAGTTCGTGGATGAGGAGCAGGCAAAGGAATACAGAAAGTGGATAGATATGATAATGACATCCCTGTCACAGAAATATACGACCAAAGGGATGAAAGGCACAAACGGTATTCTTGCAGAGGGAATGTATCATAGGAACAGTGGAGCTGACGAGTGTGTCATATGGGGTGACTACTTCTACATGGAAGCTTTGGTGAGGATGAAAAAAGAATGGAAGAGCTTTTGGTAAGAGAGAAATTGGTTTCGCAGCTGCTTGACTGGATTCGGCCTTTGAAAGAATTTTACAGCAAGGGGCATGCCTTTTTGAAAATCGGAGATACCTCCGCTCATTACGGGGAGAAAGCAGCATTGATGGAAGGTTATGCCAGAGTGCTGTGGGGTGTCGG
Organism: Acetatifactor sp.; assembly: GCA_024699575.1. Classification (GTDB taxonomy): domain Bacteria; phylum Bacillota; class Clostridia; order Lachnospirales; family Lachnospiraceae; genus Acetatifactor. The sequence goes on from JAILPF010000555.1 coordinate 1,420, forward strand.
CCCCCTGCTTGCCGGGGACAATGAAAAACTTCCCGGGCGACTGCAGGCAGAAGTAGAAGAATGGCGCGACATCTATCTGGATGGTCTCATTCACGGAACAGACCCGACTCACGAGGAATATTGGGGCGATGTCAGTGATTACGACCAGAAGATGGTGGAGATGGCTGCAATCGCCAATGCACTGCTGTTTGCTCCGTCTGTATTTTGGGATGGTTTGACCGAGACACAAAAGAAGAATGTCAGAAATTGGCTGGATCAGATTAACCATAAAAACGTGCATCCCAATAACTGGCGTTTTTTTCGCATCCTTGTGAATATTTTTTTCACGTTACAGAACCTGAATCCCGATGAGGACAGGCTGGTGGAAGATTTGCAGGTTATTGAGAACTGTTATGACGGCGATGGATGGTATTTTGACGGAAGAAAATGCCAGATGGATTATTATATCCCATTTGCCATGCACTTTTACGGGTTGGTTTATGCACATTTTATGGCCGGGGCAGATCCGGAAAGATGTGAGAAATTTTTGGAACGCGCCCGGTTATTCCTGCCGGATTATACGTTATGGTTTGCAGAGGATGGCTGTGAAGTCCCATTTGGACGCAGCTTGACGTACCGCTTCGCACACGCCGCTTTTTTCTCTGCCTATGCGCTTTCGCAGGAAAATCAGGACCTTGGAAAGGCGAAAGGTATGCTCAACCGCAACCTTCGATTCTGGTCAGAGCAACCAATCTTTGACAGGGCAGGAATCATGACAGTGGGCTATCGCTATCCCAATCTATTTATGAGTGAGGATTACAATTCCCCTGACTCTCCATATTGGTCTTTCAAATGCTTTTTGGTGCTGGCACTACCTTCCGATCATCCGTTTTGGAGCGTAAGCGAAGAGACGGTTTCCTTCGAGGATAAAAAGTTGCTTACGCATCCCAATATGCTGGTGACTCATTACGGGAACCATGTGCAGATTTACCCGGCTGGACAGCAGTTTTTTGAGAAAGGGCAGAGTGCTGCAAAATACCAGAAATTTGTTTATTCCAACCAGTATGGATTCAGTGTATCCAGAGGAAACACGCTGGAGGCGGGAGCGTTTGATAACACAATTGCCGTTTCTTTACAGGGGGAAAATTTCTACAGGATGCGCGAGATACCCGGTGAGTTCCGAGTTACGAATGATTATACGGAAATAAAATATCCGGTTGGCAAATTTGTGCAGATTGATAGTGTGATTGTTCCGCTTCGACTGGGGCATGTGCGTGTAGAAAAAATAGTTGCCTCGCAGGAGATTGATATTGCTGAGGGCGGCTATGCGATTGCGAGAGAGCAAAAGTCACCTGTAGCAAAAGGAAGAGAGAGTGGAAAATACACAGAGGATATGGTTGCACAAACTTACGAGGAGATTCTGTGTGATTTTCCCTGGGGAAAATGTGGTATCCGTGTGATATATCATACGGACAGTGTGCAGACGACTTCCCGGCTGATACATCCATTTCCAAACACGAATCTGGTGAACAGCCTGACGGCAATACCGACGATATGTGCGTCATTGGTTTCTGGAGAACATATTTTATGCACATATGTGTGGGCGGATGAAGAAGAAAAGCCGACAGAATATCCACATATTGTCCGGCGTGGAAATCAAATCATCGTCTGCTATCTTGGAGAAGAAATAACTCTGCAGGTGTAAGAACACA
>JAILPF010000394.1 GCA_024699575.1 Acetatifactor sp.
CTTTGGGTATGAGCTGGATTTGACGAAACTGACGGATGAAGAAAAAGCAATGATTCCGGGACAGCTTGATAATTATAAGAAATACGGATGGGTGTTCCGTACAGGTGATTATTATCGTCTGGCTTCCTATAGTCAGAACCATGAATATGATGCTATTATGTCTGTTTCAAAGGATAAGCGGACAGCGGTGGTGGACTATATTCATGTGATGTCCCGCGAGAAGAAGAGAACGGTGATGCTCTATCCTCAGGGCCTTGATGGGGAGAAGCAATACCGCCTGGTTGGAACCGGGGAAGTTCATTCAGGGGCAGCCTGGATGAGTGGAGGAATGTTGATGCCGAAAATGTGCGGAGATTTCCTCGGTAAATTGATAGTTTTGGAAGCTGTGGAGGAATAACTATGCAGGGACTTTTGGAAATGCAATCCACCTTTTTAATCCGAATTTTGCTTGCCTGTGTATGTGGAATTGTAATCGGTGTAGAAAGACAGAAGCGTACCAAAAGCGCAGGTGTCCGTACACATTTGATGATTGCGATAGCATCTGCATTGATGATGATTGTGTCCAAATATGGATTCCTGGACATTGTGGGCGGAACCCCCGGAATTTCTGTGGATGTATCCCGTGTGGCTGCAGGAATCATTACCGGACTCGGTATTTTTGGCGGCGTTATCTACATGGGAAAACGCGGAAATGCAACCGGAGTCACAACAATTGCCGGTGTGTGGGTTACGGTTGGTCTGGGAATGGCGTGTGGAGCGGGTATGTACCTGCTTGCAATTGAAACCACGGTTATCGTTTTGTGCTTTCAATTTATTTTGCACAGCAACCTGTGGATTGCGAGACATAATACGAAATATCAGGTTGTCTTTCGTCTGAAAGACGGAATGAAGGAATACGAAGAGATTGAGAAAAAAATGCTGGAATATAAAGTGGAATTCTGGCGAGTGAAATGGGAGTGCAAAGGAAACGGAGAGATAGAGCTTAGCTGTATAGCGGAGCTGAATGTCCGCACCAATCCGAGTGAGGTGACCGCAGCGCTTCTTGAGATGCCACAATTGGTTAAAATTGAGACATTGTGACGGTTGATTATCACGAATATGAGGTGCATATGGAACTAAAGAAAATCATTTTAGTATTTAAAACACATTTTGACATTGGATTTACCGATTTGTCTTCTAATGTGATTGATCAGTATGCGAAGGAGATGGCGCGTGAGGTCATTGCCACCTGCAAGGGTACGCAGGATATGGGTGCCCTACGATATGTCTGGACGATGCCGTCTTGGCCTCTTCTTCAAATTGTCAAAAATGCAACACCCGAAGTGAGAGAGGAACTGGATAAATTAATTGAGAATGGTCAAGTGGTATGGCATGCCCTTCCGTTTACAAGTCATACAGATTTCTGCAGTCAGAAGGAGTACATTGAAGGATTAAGATATAGCGTACAATTGGCGGAAATGTATCATAAACCGTGTCCGATTTCGGCGAAAATGACAGATGTTCCGGGGCATAGTATTATGCTGCCGGACATTTTATATGAAGGAGGAGTTCGCTTTCTGCATCTGGGATGTAATGAGTTTGCAACACCTCCGGATGTGCCGGATTTATTCTACTGGCAGACTCCGGGAGGAAGAAGTGTGCTGACGATGTACAGTCGAGGCGGATATGGAAGCGGACTTGTACCACCGAAGGGCTGGAACTATCCGGTGTGGATGGCGTTAATGCACACACAGGATAATCAGGGTCCTCAGTCTGCGTCTGCAATACGACAGATGGCGGAGCAGATTCATGAAATCTATCCGAATGCGGAGATTGTCTGCGGAACCATGGATGATTTTTATCATGAGCTTTCGCAGTATGATTTGAGTACACTGCCTGTGCTCGAGAAGGATATGGCGGATACCTGGATTCACGGAGTAGGTGCCTATCCGAAGGAAGTGGCACTTATCCGGAATGGTCGCAGGAGGATGAGTGGTCTTCAGGCACAGTATCTCGGGGAATGGCAGATGGGATATGCTAAGCCACAGCTTCAGAAGATACAGGATGCGTATTACGAAGAAATTGCGCTGTTTGAAGAACATACATGGGGTGCTGATGTGAAGACCTGGATGGGGCCCAACAGAGTGTATGAAAAGAAAGCCTTCCAAATGGAAAAAGACAGCGATACCTACCGTTTTATGGAAGCATCCTGGGAGGAACAGAGACAGAGAGCCAACCGCAGTACCTCTTATCTGAAGCAGATAGAACAATTGCTTTTTGAGCGTGAAGACAAGGAAGAATATAGCCTGTTTTACGGCGGCGAGGGAAGCTATACCGGCTGGGTACAGCTTCCGGATGCGTGGAGAAATGAAACGGTTCTGGTGGATGGACAGGAAGCGGTCTGCGAAGAGATTCAGGGAAAATATTGCTGTTATGTATCGGACTTAAAGGGATTTTCCCCGGTGACAATGAAAAAGGTTGCCGCATCTAAAGGGGCGAACACACACCATAGTCTTGCTGTGCAGGTGGATCCGACGCAGAGAGAGGTGCGCTTTGTGGAGAATCACAGGTATTGTGTGAGATTTCGTGAGGGCACCGGAGAAATCCTGGAAGTGTTTGATAAGAAACTGCAGAAAGCCATATTAAAAGCCCAAAATAAAAATGGTGTTTTCTCCTACCAATATGATAAATATGGATATTCCGATATCAATGAGTATTTGAGACACTACGGATATCATTTTACGACATGGGGAATTCAAGACTACGGGCGGGAGAATTATCCTGTCTGCGAGCATGAAACCTTCCTACCGGAGTTTGCTGACTATTGTGTGAACGGCAATGCGATTTCTTTCCGTTATCGCACAAAGGATAACGATTACGGTGATGCGAAAGAGGTGATTCTCGAGATTGCCCTACCGGCAGCAGGTGAGGAACTGTTTGTGAAGCTTTCGCTGAAACAAAAACAGGAGACACCTTTTGTAGAGTCCGGAAGTATTCTGTTCCCTTTCGGGGACGAGGAAATGACCTACCGGATAAACAAGGGTGGATGTATCTTAAATCCGGCTGAGGATATTGCGGATGGCGCAAACCATAGTCTGTATTGCATGGAGGGTGGACTGGCTGCTTTCGGAAAAGATTATGGAGTCTGCGTGAAAAGCTTTGATGCGGCGCTGGCTGCTTTGGGCGGGACAGGTATTTACAAGTTTTCGCCTGCCTTTGAGGAGGCAAAGGAGCAGTGTGCGTATGTGAATCTGTTTAAC
>JAILPF010000489.1 GCA_024699575.1 Acetatifactor sp.
ATAGCTCCCCCTACTTTATATCCCACGAAAGTAGCTGCGTTAATTGCAATTGGTCCCGGTGTAGATTCGGCTATGGCCACAACATCTAAAATATCCTGATCACTTATCCATTTTTTTCGTTCAACAACTTCCTTCTGTATCAACGGAATCATTGCATAGCCACCACCAAACGTGAATGCTCCGATTTTCAAAAATGACAAAAGAAGCTGTACGCTTACCGATAGTTTACTCATGTCAATTGCTTCCTATATCCAATAATCGTATGGGGCTCTTTTTGGTTGATGTCGTTGGCGAAGTTTTTCAGCCCCCTCCGCACGACCGGTAGCCTCAAGTCTCTTGCAGTACTGCTCCAGGGCTCCTTTTGCATGAAAAGGGCCACCCTCCTGCATTACAGTCCACAGAGGGTCAACAGTATAATCATTTGTAGCCATTGCCTCGTCATGCCAGTCTAAAATAATCTTTGCACCCTGAGCACATACCTCAGGATATCTGTCCTTCACATCATGCTGCTCATGAACATCCTCTTTCAGATTAAACAGCATTTCTTTGTCAAAAAGGTGAAGTCCGTCATGATAAGTCCTCATATATAGCCAGTCGCCGAATCTCGCCGACCGCTGGCATACGTGAGCCATCTGAGAAATAACGAGGCTGTCACGTCCACATTTTGCGCCGTTTAAAATTGTGTCGACATAGCTTTGTCCATCCCAGTCGCGTCCCTTTTTCACTCCCAGCAAATCACTCATTGTCGGAAGTAAATCCAAGCTGTAGTGTAACTCTTTATCCACATAATTTTGCATTCCGCCCGGCCATTTCATAATAAACGGAATATTACAGCAGGCGTGATCTGCGGTGGCATGCTCCGCATAAATTCCCAACTCTCCAAAGTTCTCACCGTGATCCGATGTAATAATGATTGCCATATCCTCATAAATTCCGAGAGTTTTTAATTTATCCAAAACATCTCCAACAATTTTATCCGTATATGCCACTCCACAGTCATATCCGTCAAAAACACGCTCCATCCCTTTACGGTCATCAAATCTTCCGGGATTTCTGGGCAGATTTTCATTTTCGGCATCATCAAACATGTTCAGTTCATTCGCAGTGTGCGGGCCAACAGCATGAAGATGTTTTTGCAGAGTCTCATCATCAATCCAATTTCCGGCAAGGCCATCATTTTCAAAAGGATTTCCAAAAGAAAGGGGGGCACGGTATGGTGTATGAGGATCCCACAAATGAATATGTAAAAACCAGTCCTCACGCTGTGTACCATTGTCATCCAGCCATTTTAACACATAGGGCAACACAGCTTCTCCTGATTCCACACCTCTGTGTCCTTCATTAAATGTCTCGTTAAACCCTGCGGAAAACCACCATGAAGAATGTCTTTCCGGGAATGTACTGACGGATGCAGTATACATGCCTGCACGTCTGAAGATATTATTAAAATTCTGATCATCTACTTTATCGCAGAAGCTTCTGTCTATTCCTGTAATTCTGCGATCTGCAACTGTTCCACCATGCCCCACAGCACCGTTTTTTATTCCAAACATACCGCTGATTAAGCTTGCTCTTGAAGGAAGGCAGGGTGCATCGGAACAGTAATAATTTTCAAAGCGTACACCCTCTCTTGCAACTGCATCCATATTCGGTGTGGTATTTCTCGCATAACCGTAACATCCCATATGATCCGGTCGTAGAGTGTCAATGTCCACAAAAAGAATTTTCATTAAGACATCCTCCTTTTTAATTCTTAAAACTATGAATCGGTGCCGGAATTCGACCACCTCTATTTACAAAAGCATCACATGAAAAACCGTTGACCGGCATAATCGGTGCATACCCCAATAAACCTCCAAATTCAACCGTTTCTCCAACTCCTTTTCCCACTACAGGAATCAATCTTACTGCAGTTGTCTTTTGATTGACCATACCAATTGCCATTTCATCTGCAATAATACCTGAAATCGTTGTAGCCTTTGTATCCCCCGGAATTGCAATCATATCAAGACCGACGGAGCAGACACAGGTCATGGCCTCCAGCTTTTCAAGGGTTAACGCGTTTGCTTTAACAGCATTTATCATCCCCTGATCTTCACTGACCGGAATAAAAGCTCCACTCAGTCCGCCAACATAGGAGGACGCCATCACTCCCCCTTTTTTCACCTGATCGTTTAATAATGCCAATGCAGCAGTTGTTCCGGGTGCTCCTGCATACTCCAACCCGATTTCACACAGAATGTCTGCCACGCTGTCTCCGATAGCGGGAGTCGGAGCCAAAGAAAGATCCACAATACCAAAAGGAACATTTAAAAGCTTAGATGCTTCCTGAGCCACAAGCTGTCCCACACGGGTAACTTTAAATGCAGTTTTTTTGATTGTTTCACAAAGTACCTCGAAATTTTCTCCACGAACCTTCTCCAGTGCAGTCTTTACTACACCGGGACCACTGACACCAACATTAATAATCTTATCAGCCTCTGTCACACCGTGAAATGCACCTGCCATAAACGGATTGTCATCCGGTGCATTACAAAATACAACAAGCTTAGCACATCCCAAAGAATCCTGCTCTTTTGTATAGTCTGCAGTCTGCTTAATAATTTCCCCCATCAGTTTGACGGCGTCCATATTGATTCCTGTTTTGGTAGAGCCGACATTGACGGAGCTGCATACTCTTTCAGTTGTAGATAATGCCAGTGGAATGGAACGAATCAAAAGTTCATCGGCAGCTGTCATTCCCTTGCTGACAAGGGCAGAATATCCACCGATAAAATTTACGCCAACCTCATGTGCCACTTTGTCCAATGTTTTGGCGATAGATGCGAAATCCTCCACTGTTTTACAGGCAGCTCCTCCAACTAAAGCGATTGGAGTGACAGAAATTCTTTTATTCACAATCGGAATACCGAATTCCCTGGAAATTTCCTCTCCAGTTTTCACCAAATCCTTTGTAGCTTCATATATTTTGTGATAAATCTTATCATTCAATTTCTGTAAGTCAGAATCGATACAATCCAAGAGGCTGATACCCATAGTGATTGTTCGCACATCAAGGTTCTCTTCCTCCACCATTTTATTGGTCTCGGTTACTTCATATAAATTAATCATTTCAATTTATCCAAACCTTTCTTCTTTCTTGTATCAGCACAAATTAGATTCTGTGCATTTTGTCAAAAATTTCTTCTTTTTGACATTTAATCACAACACCGATTTCATCACCCAGTGCAGTCAGTTCATCTGCCATATCACCAAAAGCCTTCTTGCAGCTGTTTGTGTCAACAATCATCATCATGTTAAAATATCCCTGAACAATCGTCTGGGATATATCCAAAATATTAATTCCATTCTCTGCGAGATAAGTACATACCTTTGCAATAATACCCACTGTATCCTTGCCTACTACTGTAATAATTGTCTTTTTCATACTTCTCCTCTTTCCGGCGTCATGCGCATCATTTTTTCTCTTCTGACATTACCATTTATTTAACTACAAACTCACGCAATTTGCAAGTTTTTTCAGTTAAGCAATATTGACAATCGGGGAAACTTCCATTCTCTTTGCTACCTGCATTTTAAAATCGTTCGCCTTATATGGGTTATCCCCCATTGTAATTTCCATCCTGACAGCCTCATATGCAAGCTCCGGCAGATTATTTTCCTTACTCAAATGTCCTAATATAATATTCTGCAATCCATCATGCAAAATCCTGCACAGCAGTCTTCCGGAATTCTCATTGGACAAATGTCCTTTATCACCAAGAATTCGCTGTTTTAAATAATATGGATAAGAGCCTGCCTGAAGCATATGTACATCGTGATTTGCCTCAATTAAAAGGGCATCCATTCCTTTTAAGCATTCCACCGTATAGTCATCATATACCCCCAGGTCCGTGCAGATACCCACTTTTCTATTGCCATATGATATACGATACGCCACCGGCTGTGCGGCATCATGCGATATTTTCATTGGGTTGACCACTAAGTCTTTAATGGTAAGCTTTTTATCCGCCTGAACTTCATGAAATAAAGAAGTATCGACCTTTCCAAGATTGGAATATTCCATCATTGCGTCGATTGTTCCTCGCGTTGCGTAGATTGGAATCCCGTATTTTCTTGCAATCACCCCAAGACCACTGATGTGATCCGCATGCTCATGCGTGATAAAAATCCCGTCCAGGTCCCGTCCGGTCAGTCCTAAGCTATTCAGACCTTCCTCTGTGCGCTTTCCGCTAATGCCGACATCCACCAGCAAATGTGTTGCTTCCGAGCCAACATAAATACAGTTTCCACTGCTGCCACTGGCAATACTACATAGTCTCATATTGTTTAACTCTTTTCTTTTAAGATTCCTTCCAATAAATGTTTATAATATCCCCATCCAATATCTGTTCCATATATTCCGCGCTTCTACCGTTTAATTCCGTAACAATGGAACGTCCTGCAGATGCTTTCAAGTCGAAGTCAATATAATCAAAAACATCGACGAATACATATCGCGGCTTTCCAGTCATAGTAACACTTTGTCCATTTACGGTAACCGTCACGGAAGTCTCATATTCCTGTTCTTCGCCTTGCATCTCATTCTTATCTGTCTCGGGTTGCAGTGAATCTTTCCATTCATCCGATACCGATCCTGCATTCCATGAAACAGTGAAGCTCTCATATACACGTGTATCTATATTGGCAGGAGTATCATTTACCTTAAGGTCTACGCCGACAGGCGTATCCAAAAATTCGGCAACTTCACGTATGGTATAATAATTGCGGATTTCAATTTTATCCCCTTCCGCAATCCGGTAAAATTCATTTTCTCTTTTACCGTTGACAGATGCAGTCTTCGGAAGATTTATATGTTTTCCGTTGACAGTAATATGAAGCGTGTCATGCAGTTCGGACAGACTGCCCAATTCCACTACGGCATCCTCGCCGGCCGTAGAACATTTTACATTGACACGGTCTCCGTTGCGGACAGACGTATACATGTCAGCAACCTCATTGTTAACAAATATTTCCGCCGCTTCACCCTGCTGCCCCCGAACCATATGCACTTTATTATTCACAGTGAATGTCAATCCTTTTCCACGTTTCGGGGAGAGATCCTCATTCGAGAACTGAGCCTGCACAGCTGCATCTGCAACTGTTATTTTACCATTATCATACAGCTTTATTCTCTCACCATTGAAATCAACAAAAATAAAATTATTGCTCTGCTCATAATAACTTAAACAGATACCAATCGGAGTTACCATCAGGGATGTCTTCAAAGCATCATCGATTTCAAACACGATGTTCTGCATAACCTCTTCACCACGAATAGCAACACGTTCCGGAACAATCCCTAAATCATCCGCAAGCATCCTGGTATATCCGGGAATAATTCCACCACCGCCTACAACAAATACAGCACTGACAGATTTATCACCATTTAGTTCTCTGATACAGTCAGCTACCTGATGAGTCATATTCGCAACCGAATCATTCAATATATCACTGATTTCCTTGGAAGTAATCGTCTGGGGGAGCCCCATAATGTCCAGATATTCAATCACTTCCGCTTCGCCGCTTGTTCTCTTAATATATTCCGCCGTCTCAAAATCAACCAGACAATGTTGTACAATAATATCCGTCAGACTGTCCCCAGCAACAGGAATCATACCGTATGCAGTAATCGTTCCATCCTTAGTAATGGAAATATCACTGGTTCCTGCTCCTACATCAACCAGTGCAATATTTAGCATTCTGAATTTTTCGGGAATAGCAACCTGGATTGCAGCAATAGGCTCCAAAGTCAAGTTGGCAACACGCAATCCTGCAATTTCCACAGCTTTATATAATCCATCAACAACATCATCCGGAAGGAATGTTGCAATTAAATCAACACCGATTGTTTTAGCCTTGTGATCTTCAAGATTACCAATCTGATATCCATTCAGATAATATCTCATCGGTGTATAGCCGACACAGTAGAATTTTATTCCGGTGTCATTTGTACTCTGAAATTCTGCAAACGCTTTTTCAACGCCCATGGTAGATAATGTATAGACATCCTCCTGGGTGATCTCCTTCTCCTCCGAAAAGTTTTCTTCCACTGACGTTGTCACTGTTCGAAGAACACGTCCTGCGGCAGCAATGCATACATCCGTCAGGGAGCGATTTAATTCTTCTTCCAGTTTTTCCTTTACCGATGCAATTGTGGCACCGACTTTTCCAATATCATGAATCTGTCCATCCAGCATTGCACGCGTCTCATGTTCCTTAACGCATTGTGCCACAACATGAAATTTATTCCCGGCAAGATACCCTACTGTTCCAACGATACTTCTTGTTCCAATATCCAGGCCAAAAACAAGTTGTCCCTGACCCTCTCTTATTCCTTCCATGCATACGCCTCCAGTTTTTTATCGATTTGTTGAAATGTCTCGCAGACATCTCCATTATTTTCAATCACAAAATCACATGCATTTCGAAAAGCGTCCTCCGAAAGCTGACTTTTCATAATCTGATCAATCTTCTGCTCGGAATACCCTCTGCTTTTTCTCAATCGTTCTGCTCTGATATCCGGGTCTGCGTGAACATACCACATTTCATCAACCAGGTCCTTATATCCGGTTTCTATTAGGAGAGCTGCTTCTACCACAAACAAATCAATCATTCCACTCTTCCTGGCCAGTTCTAAATGAGTTAACAGATAGTTTTGGACGGCCGGATGAATCAGTGCATTTACCCGTTTTAGTAATTTCGGATTATTAAAGATGATTTCTGCCATTTTCTTGCGTTCAATCTCTCCATCAGCGTTCAATATTTCTCCACCAAGAAGTTGAACCAGCTTTTGATGGCATTCAGTGCCTTTTCGCTGTACCTCATGAGCGACTTCATCCGCAAGATATACTTCACAGTTGTAATGTTTCTGCATGTAATGAATTATTTCTGATTTGCCGGCACCAATCCCACCGGTAATACCAATGAACTTCATATTAAACCTCACTTTGCTTCATACCAATTATTACCGGTATGAAGATCAACTTCAAGTGTTACCAGCAAATCAGCAGCTTTCTTCATATTTTCTTCAAGGAGTGTTCTGACAATCTCCTCTTCCTCAACACATGTCTCAATCAGCAGTTCATCATGTACCTGAAGAATCAGCCTCGACTTCAGGTTCTGTTCCTTAAGTGCTTTGTGCACCCTAATCATCGCAATCTTAATAATATCGGCTGCAGTTCCCTGAATAGGAGAATTCATAGCTATTCTCTCACCAAAAGATCTCTGCATAAAATTAGAGGAAGAAAGTTCCGGAACCGGTCTTCTTCTGCCATACATAGTGACAGCGTAGCCTTTTTCCTTTGCATCAGTTACTAACTTATCCAAAAACTCTTTCACCTTTGGATATGTCTCAAAATATTGTTCAATATATTCAGCGGCTTCCGCTCTGCTGATGCTTAAATCCTGACTCAGTCCAAAGGAGCTGATTCCATATACAATACCAAAGTTAACAGCCTTTGCATTTCTACGCTGTAAGTCTGTCACCTCGGCAAAAGGCGTGTGAAATACTTTGGAAGCTGTGATTCTATGAATATCCTGATCCATATGATACGCTTCGATAAGTTGCTCATCCCCTGACATATGCGCCAAAACACGAAGCTCAATCTGAGAGTAATCCGCATCCATAAATTCAAAGCCCTCCTCAGGGATAAAAACTTTTCGAATTCTTCTACCAAGCTCCATACGCATAGGTATATTTTGAAGATTCGGCTCTGTCGAACTGATTCTTCCGGTGGCTGTTATGGTCTGATTAAAGCTGGAATGAATTCTCTCATCTTCTCCAATATAAGCCGCAAGTCCATCTGCGTAAGTGGATTTCAATTTCGTCAACCCACGGTACTCTAAAATATCCTTTACAATGGGAAATTCAGGAGCAAGCTTATCGAGCACATCCGCAGCCGTGGAATAACCGGTCTTAGTCTTCTTTCCTCCGGGCAGTTCCAGTTTTTCGAACAAAATCTCACCAAGCTGTTTCGGAGAATTGATATTAAATTCACTTCCTGCCTGTTGATGAATTGATTGCTCCAGTTCGGTAATTCTGGCAATCAACGCCTCTCCGTATGCACGCAGTTCTTCCCGACGGACTTTAATTCCTTCCCTCTCCATATCATACAACACCAGAGAAAGCGGCATCTCTATTTCATGCATCAGCC
>JAILPF010000507.1 GCA_024699575.1 Acetatifactor sp.
CAACATATTCATGTCAATTACGCGAGGGGAAAAAATCACCATCTAAATAGTCTTTTTTTCTCATATAGCTCAGTTTCCATTGATAGGCAATCATAGCCTGTATCCTTTATCACTTTTCGCAAGCATTCTTCATCTATACTCTTTTCTGTAAGAAAAGAAGCCTCACCTTACTCCATATCTTTCAATGCCACACTCATCGATATTCTTTTGATTCTGATATAATCCACCACAGACACGGCAGCATATCCGGTCAATAGATACAACACAGACAATAGCATAGATACCGGCTTCATATAGAAAGCAAAATATCCGTCCATCTGTAGCATAAAAATGTGAAAAATCCATACCATCAGATAATACCCGACGCCGAAGCCCGTAACTGCGCACAGCACAACCACTATGGCAGTCGGAGCAACATACAGAGCGCCTATTTCTCCGTTGGTAAAACCAAGAATCTTGGTCATGGATATTGCATGTTCATTCCGCTCAATGATTATTTTTGCCAAAAGATAGATCATTGTCGCCGCAAGAACAACCAATGCATACTTAAACACATTCATAAATCCACCCATGGAATGCATCAATTGCACTGTAACCTTACGCACATCTTCCTCGGTTATGACAGTTGCAATATACTGTTCCTCTATATCTGTAATCTCATTTTGTGAAAAAAATCCAGAGAACTCGTCATTGTCCTTTTCAAAAATAAGCTTAAAGTTATCATCGCGCACGAAGGCAGCAATTCCTCCGTCATAATCGATAAAGCCTTCCACCCTGAACTGATAAGATTTATTTTCATATTCTTCGTAAAGAGTAATAAAATCTCCCATTGATATTCTAAATTTGTCTCTAAACGCAGTGGATAAATACACTCCATTTTCACCAAGTGTGTCAGATAGGGAAATGTAATCACTCTCCTTTGCAATCCCGTATACCGTGACACTTTCGTCACCGCCGCTGCCTCTTCCCTCAAACAAAGCCTCCTTGTTTTTGGGATACATCAGCGTTACAACATCAAATGGCTCTGCCGTATCTTCGGATGTCCCAATCACAGTTTCATCGTCATTTCGGCTACTCATTAGTATGTATTGATACTTGGCAAACATCATATCCGGGGCTTTCTCACCATAATTGTTCAGTGAATCCGGAAGTCCAAAAGCAAAGCACAACATAAGCTCTATAAAAATGACTCCAAAAATCAGCACCAGATAATTAGGCATATTCTGAAATAAAACTCTTAATCGAAATCGCCCCAGAAAAGACCAGCTCGGCAACCTTCTCGCTTTGGCCCGCTTCGTATTCACCAAATCATGTCGCAAAAAGCGAAGCGGACTTAACTGTAGTTTCCTTATAATCACCGCCAGGTTGATAATAAGCATCAAAATAAGTGGGATCAAAGTTGTTTTAATCAATGCCGTCCTGCTCCACACCGGATGGCACTGCGGAAGACTGTAGCTGTTGTAATATAAGTCCATGGCGACATTTCTGAAAGCCGTGTATCCAAGCCCATTGCCAAGCACAGCTCCGATCAGTGTCACAATCAGTGGCATAGACATATAGTGTACAATGAGTTCCCTCTTACTATAGCCCGATGCACGCAATGTGCCAATCACCACCGCTTCTTTGTCTATGGTATTGCTGATGGTAATTGCAAAAATAAAAGCAATCACTCCAATCAGAATATAGCAAAGAATACTGGCCCCTGCGGAGTCTCCTTCAATATCCTCCGGAGCAAAGTTGCTCGCCTGCCGCAGATATTCCGGCAGATAATCCTCAATCTCATTGCCGTATACCAGTGTCTGTGTGATTAACGTTTTCAGAAAGACTTCTGCGTAATCTGCCTGTTCTTCTTTGCTTTCCGGTTTCTGTAGATATTCATACGCATAGCTGTAGTGTACTCTGGATGTGAGTTGGTCAAAGGCCTCCGGCGTCACCATTGCAACGTCAAATCCAAAGGAGTCAAACATAAGATCCGTATTGGATTCATGGAGTGTCAGGTAATTGACATAGGATAATAACCCAACCACTTCAAACTGCTTTTTCCCAACCATAATCACATCCCCAATTTCCACGCCTACATTATCCGCGTGCATCCTATCAATCGCAATCTCCGTTTCTTTCAAAGGTTCACGTCCCTGTAGAAAGGAAGCCTGATCGATTTCGGAATCGCTTTTGAAAATTCTAATCGTCGCATCTTTTGTGCCGTCGTTGTTGTTGTCCTCAGAAGACTCTCTGTAAAAATGTTCATAGATTTTCACAGAAATTTCCCCATCTTCTAGAGCATCCAAAAATTCTTGTGAGGCAGATTGGGCAAGTTCAAAGCTGCCATCCTCAAGATGCATTTCCTCTCTACCGCTTTGCACAGCAGTAAGCATGCTGTCATGTCCCACATACATTCCGGAAATCACACCAATCATCATAATCATAAACACGATAATAACGAAATATTTATGCCAGTCAGCCGCAATTTCCCGTGGGATTCTTTTAATCAAAGGATTTTTCATGTTATCACCGCCTTACCACTCAAGTTCCAACGCTGAAATTTTATTTTCATTCCTATCATTATGACGTACCACGCCGTCTCTTAGTTTGATAACATGATCCGCCATGTGTTTGATTGCTTCATTGTGGGTGACCATAATAATTGTGTTGCCGTATCTTTTATTACAATTCTCAATCAGCGAAAGGATTTCCTTTGATGTCGTATAGTCCAGAGCACCGGTAGGTTCATCGCACATGAGGATATCAGGATTCTTTACGACCGCTCTGCCAATAGAAACTCTCTGTTGTTGTCCACCGGATAGCTGATTGGGATATTTGTATTTATGCTCCTGCAATCCGAGCGTCGACAGCACTTCCTCCACATCGAGGGGATTATCTGACAAATATGCTCCTGCCTCAATGTTCTCCTTCACATTCAGATTAGGAATCAGATTATACATTTGGAATACATAACCAAGATGTTTTCTCCGGTATAAGGTCAATTGTTTTTCATTCATCTCCTCAAGCTTATCACCATTGATACTGACATATCCGGAATCCGGTATGTCAATTCCTCCAATGATATTGAGCAATGTCGATTTGCCTGAGCCGGATGGACCGAGTAGGACGCAGAATTCTCCTTTTTTAACGGTAAAATTCACTCCTCTCAGCACATCCTGCCTAGTATCCCCCGTCCCGAAGCTTTTTTTCAAATCATTAATTTCCAAAAAATCTTCTTTCATACTGTTTTCTCCATGGTTAGTCCTATCTAACCAAACATTGTAAATTTATCCTCTTACAGAATCTGTAACTATTTCATTTCTGCACGATTGGAGCAACCGCAAAAAGCACTCAAAGGTTTCCTCGCTTATAACTCGTTCAATTTTTCCTGCTTCCTGATATACGATATCCTTCTTTACACCAATACGCTCCAGCACTTCGCACAGGACTTTGTGTTTCCGCAAGGCTTCCTCCGCTGCCTTTCTCCCTGAATCCGTAAAGAGAATATCTCCTTTCTCTCCCAAACTAATCAGTCCTTTTTCCTGTAGCTTCTTCACGGCTATATGCACACTCGGCTTTGAGACCTCTAATTCTCTTGAGATATCTATGGATCTTACTAATCCGTTTCTGTTATATATATTCAAAATCGCTTCCAGATAATCCTTTGTTGAATTCAGTTTCATCACTCATCTCCCCTACCGTCTCTTGCATCAGCACTTTCTTATGATTAAAAGCTGCGCACATTTTGCAATGTGCGCAGTCAGTTTCTCAGATATTTTTACTCAGCCTGTCAGCTTCCTTATATTTTTTGAAGAACAGCATGTAAATCATGCATGCCAGTGCTGCTACTGCAAATAGCAATCCAATCACATTCGCCTGTCCGGTAAATGCCCTGCCAAACTGGGTAATCATCAGAGCAATCACATAAGCGAATCCACACTGATAACCAATGG
>JAILPF010000027.1 GCA_024699575.1 Acetatifactor sp.
TAGGATTTCATAAGTTCAACCGCTTCATCAAACGTAATATTTTCATGATGCTCTTTCAAGCCGGCAAAAAACGCCTGCTTACACACTTTGGGTAAGTCGCCGACCATCTCAGCTGTTCCATTCAACATTACTGTTGCAACGCTTGCTCCCTTTTCTCCATTAAATAAATAAGCGCCAGAAACAATCTTAAACATACTCTGAATAAGGTTGCTTTCATCAGCAGCTGCAAAGCTAAACTCCAAATTATAATTTTTACCATTAATTGTGACTGTTTTCATATTTTCCTCCAAAAACATGGGGCAGATTATCCTGCCCCATTCTCCTCTTCATCATCTTCGCCCTGCTCACCGGATTCATTGTTCCCAATGCCAGGGTCTATCAGTTTCCCGAAGGCACCAGAGCAGCAGATGGCTGAATAGCTGCAGATGCATCCGGCAGGTCAACCAAAGTGTTGCTGATTGTCACCTGCAGTACCTGTCCAACGCCATATTCAGGAGCAGGAATGCTTCCGGGCTCTACGATGTAGAAGTTCGCATTGGTCTTATCGGGATGATATGCAGTGAACCACATAGCTTTTCCTGCTGCCTTAGCAGTCTCATAAGCTTCGTACATCTCGTTCCACTGCGCTTCAAAAGTATCGGTATAGTTGAAAGTAGTAGGTAACTCACCGCCTGTGTCCTCATGCCCCTTTACATATTTTTTCTTTTTTGCCTTCAAGGGTGTTGCGTCCAACTTTTCAGAAGTAAGTTCAACACCACCAATGCTGATACAATCCTCAATTTCCTTGAAAGATGCAGGTTTCTGGCCTGCAGTGGTTTCCACGCCCCAGCCGAAGATTACGCCAATCGTGGATAATGCTTGAGCACTCATTTTCTCCTCGCTTTCTCCGCTAAATGCGGACAACAAATACCTCTCCGGCATTTATTGCGTAAAAATAAGAGCGTTTCCGCTCTCTGTGTTTGGTTTCTATCTGCTCACGACATAAATGTCGGGACCATTCAATATAAATTTCTAAGGGTGTCTCCGGCGCCGAATGTGCGCCGATACCTCGCTACCCACCTCGCCACCGTAGGATCTGCATTATCAACTTTGAGAGGTTGAAAAAAGCACTGAAACCCATAGGCAAGCATAATCTCCTTTGCCTTTTGGCTGACCTCATAGCACTTAGAATCATCGTAGTTGTCACAGTAAACCGTGACTGTAATCATAGGTTTCTGTGAGCCTTCATGATTCTGTAGGTCATAATGACCGCCGTTGTTGTCCGACAAGGCTATGTCCGTGTAAGGGTACTGCGGACTCTTGGGAATGGTATAACGCCCGACTGTGCTTACACTTCCCATTTTCGTCTTGAACAGCGTATAAAATTGGTTCCAATCAAAGCCTGCCACTTAACCACCACCCATCTCATGTATCAAACATCTTTCATCTGGTACTCTTGTAGATTGTTCCCAACCACCATCAAGTTTCCGTGTAATCTGCTTACCACATTCTTCATGCTTTAATCTTGGGCTGTTCAAAGGACAGAATAAGCAATCCAACGGTCTTTTATCAACTATCATACTAATTACTCTCACGAAGCAAACACCTCTTTCGCTATCTCCTGCACTCTTCTCTGCAATTCTTCTGCCGTGTGATACATAGGCATTTTCGGAGATATACCGGTTGAGTAATGCCAGTTGCCTTCCAAATCCATGTAATACCATCCAGGCTCGTTGCCATGCGTACCGCCGGGAAACGTTCCAGTACCAACACCAGGAATGCTGGCCGGATTCTCCGCTCTCTGACCGGATCCAAACTCTAACATAAGGCTCGGTGAGACCTCAGCACTCTTCACACCCTCTTTGGTCTGCCATTTGCTCTTTATCTTCGACGAATCTTCCATGTAGAGGACTGCTCTACATCCTGCCTGTTCAGGAGTGATTTCCGAGCCTAAATGGATATACTTCCCAAATCCGCTACTGCCAATATAGCCATGTGCAATCTGAATGCCCTCGTCCGTCAATCGCCTACATAGTTCCTCGCATTTGCGGTTGAGGTCATTCTGATAGGCTTTAATCTCTTTGATGGCATTTCGAACTTCAGAGACACTTAAGCCAAAGGAAATAGTCTTTGCCATATTCTCACGCTCCAAACATAAATCTGTTCCCGAAAAGATAATCATTCAATGCCTTTTCCACTTCATCCCTATAACCATAAGGACTAAGTGGGCTTTCTATTCTCTCCCTCATAAGTGGCATTGCAACACTTTCAGAAATCAGCTGTCCAGCATTCATGCTTACCTGTGGTGGCAGTTCTGCTAGTGCACACAATTCCATTCTCTTATGGTCGCATGTGTCTACATTCGGGCAAGCCTTACACATTTCAGATAGTTTTGATAATGCCATATCCTCAACCACCTTTTTGTATAGCCTTGAGCGCAATCACCAATGAGTTTTTCCATTTGGCAGGCTTGGCTGCCACTTTATAATCTGCACTATTGGGGTCTACACTTCCATCTATTAAGAATTTTGGTTCACTCTCTATCCATACAATCGAAAGTTCATCAATCGGCAGAGTCAAGTCTGTAGTGCTTATTTTTCTTGTATACTCTACGTTCGGTCCGAATACATCTTCTTGTATTGAACCCCTGCCAGCAGATACGTTAATATCAAAAGGGACAGGGTTGTTATACCCTGCCCGTTCTGCTTTGATTCTCGGAATCCGCTCGCCGTCGACTTCATCATAGATGATGTTTCCGGCACCGTCCGTCTCGTATATAGTTATCTGGTCAGCGTAGGTGCTGTACCAGAGTTTTTGTTCGTTTTTCTTTAATGAACGCATACTACCTCTTTATTATCAAATGTGCCATTTGCTCCTGTATTGCACTTATTAGTTCTTTTTCAACGCTATCCCTAGCTACAAATAAATCTTCTAACAAATTACCTGAATGACTTTCACTACTTTTATTTCCATATACTCTACTTACCATAACTTCATTAACTTTATTTACAGTTTCAACCGATTCATCTATCTTTGCTACAACCACATCATCAAGAAGTGGTTTAGACATTTTATATATCTTTACAATCAATTCATATTTATCATTGGACTGATTAATAGTTCTTTT
>JAILPF010000043.1 GCA_024699575.1 Acetatifactor sp.
TCAACATCCAGTTTTTTCTCACTCCATTTGGGTTCCATCGTCACCAGCGCCAGTCTGACTTGCTCATCTAAACTATATCTGACTTTGTTGCTGATGATTTCCCTGTTTTCAATCTTAGACAGATTCAAGACATTTGTGGAAAGATGAACCAGTCTGTTCGCTTCCTGAACAATAATGTCCAGGTACTCCTTCCGTTCCTCCTCCGTAATGTCCCCTTCCTGCAGCAGCCTCGCAAACCCTCTGATGGAAGTAATCGGTGTCTTAAATTCATGGGAAAAATTGCGCACGAAATCGCTCCGCAATGTCTCAATTCCTTTTAATTCCCCTACCATTTTATTAAAACTGCCGGCAAGAGCATCCAGTTCAAATACAAAGCTGCCTTTTACAACTGCGGAAAAATCTCCCAGCGCCACCCTTTCGGTCGCCTTCATCATATCCCGAATCGGCTTGACCGACCTTCTGCTCAGCAAAGTCGCAATCGCTACACCTATAAAAATATTGATGTAAATCAATACAAAAATCTCTCTCTGGGGACTTGCTGCCCCCTCTAAATCCAGAATTCCCATCTGTATCAGCAGATACGCAATCAGCCCAGCAGACAGAATAGACAGCACCATAACAAAGAAAACCAGCAAAACCAAAGATACTGCAAGGCTTATTTTCATTGTAGATTTCTTTTTCACTACTTTCATGCTTTCCTCCCAATCTTATAGCCCAGGCCACGGACTGTGATGATTTCAATATCCGGATTATCTATAAGCTTATCGCGCAATCTGTTAATATGGACATTTAGCGTATGCTCGTCTGTCTCAGAGTCCGGTCCCCATATTTCGTCCATCAGCTGGTTACGTGTAAAAATCATATTGGGATAGCTCATCAGTTGAAACAAAAGCTGAAATTCTTTCTTGGGCAGAGTCAGTTGACCATTTTCCCAAGACACATTGAGCGTATCATAATCTGCCATTGTAGAACCGATAACGACTCTGTGCTCACTTGCTATCTTCGCCCGCCGTAAAAGAGCCTTAATCCGATAGAGCATCTCCTGCTCGTCAAAAGGTTTTGTCATATAATCATCCGTTCCTGCAAGGAATCCCCTATGCTTATCGCTGATTTCCTGATTGGCTGTCACCATCAGTATAGGGATATTATCACCTGCCTCCCTCAATTGGCTGCAGAGTTCATATCCATCCATATGAGGCATCATCAAATCCAGGACAATCAGGTCGAACACTTGCTTTTCCATTCTGGCAAGTGCCTCCACACCATCAGCAGCCGTAGTCGTATGGTATCCCCCACGTTTGAGAACCGCACAAATCAGTTTCTGTGTATTTATGTCATCTTCAACAACTAAAATATCAAACACTTTGCCACCTCCATTTTATTCATTATAGCACCACAGGATAAATTGAACATTAACAAAAACTTTATAAATAGTTGATATTCAGTTGACCTTGCAAAATTAAAGTTCTTTTTAGTGTCGCACAGGCACAGTAAAAACAATGAAAAGGAGTTTATCATATGGAAAATTACAAACAGAATCATACCCCTGCCATATGCCTGAGTCATCTTTCAAAACAGTTTGGCGAATATCAGGCAGTCCGGGATTTATCGCTGGAAGTAGGACACGGCGAAATATTTGGCTTCCTCGGTCTAAACGGTGCCGGCAAATCCACCACAATCAAAATGATGCTTTCTCTACTCGCGCCTTCCTCCGGAAGCGTTTACATGCTTGGAACGAAAGTCAATTCTACAGCCCATAAGTTGTGGGAGCAGGTCGGGTATCTGGAGGATGCCACCTACTATCCGGGACTTACCGTGGCGGAGAATCTCGATATTACCCGAAGAATGCAAATGATTTCTGACCCAAAGTCCATTGACCGGGTCATCGAACAGCTTGGTCTGAGTGCCTACAGGGATCGCAAAGCAAAACATTTATCCCTCGGCAACAAACAACGGTTAGGGCTTGCAAAGGCAATGATACATCAGCCAAGGATTTTAATCCTGGATGAGCCCATCAACGGTCTGGATCCTGCCGGAGTTGTGGAGATTCGTAAGATGCTATTGGATTTATCCAGAAATCATGGCGTCACTGTCTTTATTTCCAGTCATCAGCTAGAAGAGCTCTCCAAGCTGGTCGACCGCATCGGGATTATTCACGAAGGCAAACTCATTCAGGAAATCGAGATGACTCATTTGGAACAGTCTCTGGAAAAACATTTGGTTTTAGACGGACAGGATAAAGATGCAATCGGAAAGCTTCTGAACGAGCATGGATTACATTTTGAACAAAATTCAGAGGGTAATTTTGTGCTGAAAGAGTCCAGTGCAACAGAGCACCCTGATGAGATTGCCCGTTTTCTTGTTCAATCCGGTCAGGCGCTTACACAACTGAACACAGTTACAGAAGATTTAGAGGGTTATTTTTTACGAATGATTCACAATACAAGGAGGGTTTATCAATGAAACTGTTTTCTCTTATACACTGCGAAGCAAAAAAAATTCTCAGTTCCAGCGTTTTCTGGGTGGTGCTTGTAGCTTTTGCCACCATGCCGATTATGCTCGGACTGTCCACCTATATTTCGGCAGGTGCAGACTGGGCAACCTATATCAATGATTTGCTCGGCACTTGCACAGCACTTTTGGTAGTCGGTTTCTCTTTCACAGCCGCCTGGGTATTCGGAAGAGAATATGCTGACAGAACCATCACCGAGCTGTTGGTAAAACCCGCCTCACGCCTTAGCATGGTGTTGGCCAAGTTTATCAGTATTTTTGTCTGGGATGTTCTATTGTCCTTTTTTATGTTCACTGTCGTTCTCACAGTTGGCTTTTTCATAGGACTTGACGGGTTATCCTGGACCTTCATCGGAAGCAGTTTCCTTTTATTCCTGGGTGCCTGCCTGATGATTATGACCAGCAGCACCGTCATGGCTCTGTTGGCCAATGTAACCAAAGGCTATCTGGCGCCGATTGGCCTGACATTCCTCATTGTAGTTGTTTCAAATGTTGTGGCAGAGTTAGGATTTGCGCCCTATTTTTCCTGGACAATTCCCTCTCTGTTTATCGCCCACACACCCCTTATGCTCCCCAGCTACATCATCCTGTTCATGACCGGAATCGTCGGCTTCACCGCCACTGTCTCCTGGTGGATGCGCGGGGAACAGTCATAGCAGGTCATTACAGGAAGCACATTGACATTTTCTTTTCTTAATGGTACATTATATTAAAATTGTACAATAAAAATCAGAAAGGAGTTCGCAGTATGAACGGTTTGGGATATACCCCCATTTGCAGTAGCAGTTCACAGTCAAAAACATGCGCATTTGCAACTTTACGGGATTACTGTGCTCTTTTTTAAGAAATATTTTCAAAAACAGCAGTAATTCCCGATACAGTTTATTCACACCGGTATGTGAGTAGACTGTTTTTTATGCTCTAAAATAAATAAAACGAAGCGAGGAATTACATATGAATAGAAAATTAAAAAGAAATGTCCCTTTGGATTATCTGAGCATCTTCATTACGAATTTAAATATGCAGGGCTCCATCTGGGTGCTCTACTTAGCCTTCCGCGGCATGAGCCTGATGCAGATTGGGCTGTTGGAAGGTATCTTTCACGCTACCAGCATTCTCTGCGAGGTACCCTCCGGTGCGCTTGCAGATCTGGTGGGGCGAAGAAAAAGCATGCTGTTAAGTCGTCTGTGCATTACTGTTTCATGTATCGTCATGCTCTTCTCCAAAAGTTTTTGGCTTTTTGCATTAAGCTTTGTAATTCAGGCACTTGGTTACAACTTGAACTCCGGCTCCGAGGAAGCTCTTGTCTATGACAGCATGAAAGCCCTGGACAATGAAGCCGGATATCTGAAAGTCAGTGGCAGAATTAATATGTTGATTGAAGTATCTCAGGCAATTGCCACCGTTGCAGGCGGAGTTTTAGCCGAGTACTCCTATTTCTGGTGTTACGTGGCCTGCACCGTCATTTCACTGTTGGCGTTTGTTCCCGTTCTGTTTATGACAGAGCCGCCAAGGGAAGCGCATGAGCATACAAACACTGTTCTAAAATTGATTTCCAGCCACTTTAGTGAAAGCTTCCGTATTTTGACCGGAGATTTACGGATTCTTAAGACCGTCACTTTTTTCTCTGTCGTTTTCGCTGCACATACCCTGCTGTTCTTTTACAGCCAGCAGTATTTCTATGACTTAGGTTACAACAAAATCCAAATCAGCATTATCATGCTGTTCGCAGGATTGATTTCCTGTGCAGGAGCGCTGTCGAGCGAGTCACTTTACGTCAGATTAGGAGACAAAGTCAACACACTTTCCGCCCTGTTCATCGCGGCAACTATGATTTGTTACGGGTTTAAGATTCCGATGCTTGCCATTGTCATTTTCATCGCATCCAATTTCTTTAATGCCCTGCTCTATCCTATAGAGTCCAACACACTAAACAAGCTGATTCCATCAAATCAGCGGGCGACACTCATCTCCGTGAACAGTATGTTTTTCTCTGTGGTGATGATTCTGACTTTCCCGCTGGCCGGAGGATTAGCAGACCTGTTAACCCTCCCCACAGTTCTGATGGTGCTGGGAGTTTTACTGGCGGCGTTCTCTCTTATCCGGTGCCGTCCCCGGAAAGGATTCGACCGGTAATCATTATTTGAATG